>JBEKDY010000069.1:0-17967 GCA_050014115.1 Candidatus Sulfotelmatobacter sp.
ATCGGGCTGGGTGAAGCAAGCCGCCGCTCTCTTGCGGCCAGCAAATCGACCGAAAAGCGTCTGAATGAAGCACATGAGGAACTCGAACAGAAGGTTCTGGAACGAACCGCAGCCCTGAACGCTGCGAACGCTAATCTGGGGGAACTCTCGGGCCGGCTGCAGCAGATGCGGGATGAAGAGCGCCGGCAAATTGCAAGAGAGTTACACGACAGCATTGGGCAACTGCTCGCCGCTCTTTCCATGAACATTTCAGTCGTGCAGCGTCAGGCTGACAGTCTCGATTCAACGGCAGCCCGAGCTGTCTCCGAGAATGCCGCGATGGTCGAGCAGATCAGCAGGGAGATACGAACCATTTCGCATCTGTTGCATCCTCCTCTTCTCGATGTGGCTGGTCTTGCGTCCGCGCTGCGCTGGTACGTGGATGGCTTCTCGGAACGCAGCCAGATCAAAGTCGACCTGCAGATCCCTGACCCGTTTCACCGTCTCTCGGGAGGAACTTCGGCGGCGATACGCGTGCACGAGGAAGATCACCGAATTGTGGTGGAAGTCCAAGACGGTGGCAAGGGCATACCTCTGGAAAAACAACTCGAACTCAGCTCATCCGGTCGAACCGGAGTTGGGTTCCGCGGCATGCGCGAACGTCTCAGGCAGTTGGGCGGAACTTTGGAAATTCGGTCGGATAACGCGGGCACAGCAGTGACCGCGAAACTGCCCCTTGCGGAATCGACAGCTCCCAAGGGCGAGAAATCAGAAGTCGCCTGAAGCTGGTTTGCTCTATACGTCGATAGCTCACACCCGGATCGGAAAACGAACCCACCCTCCGCAAGGCACCCCAGGAGACCGTTCCATATATGTGAGTCCACCTGAATGCGTCGTCTATTCCGAGTTTTTCGCCAAACACTACATTGATTCCGGTATGTTCGGGCATAGCCCCGGTCGATAAGGTTGGAGCTGTATCGTCGGGGAATGCCTATGCGTCTGCTGAGCGTCCGGCTCATTGTTTCTCTAATTGTCGGCATCACGGTAGTGTCTTTGGGCTTCTCCTACTACGAGGTTGTGGGAGAAAAGAGCGTTCTCCGGAGCGACCTGGAACGCCGCGCCGAAGTTCTGGGCGAAAGTGTTGCAGGCAACGTTGAGAAGGCATGGGATGGCGGATCGACCCATGGCCTGCAGCGGTTGGTGCAGCGCTTTGGAAATCGTGAGCACTTGCTCGGAGTCGCCGTCTACGATCGGAGAGGCAACGTTGTGGCGATCACTTCCGAGTTAGGAAAGGTCCTCACGACAATTCCGCCCGACGTTAAGCAGGCAATGGAAACGGGGCACGGAGAAGGTTCGTTCGTCCGGCTCGGCGACGATCGAGTCCACATCTTTGCGGTACCTGTGCATCGCCAGGATGAGATTGTTGGCGGATTGGCGGTTGTGCACGATGTTAGTTACATCCACGCGCAAAACCTTCGCACGTGGCGTGAAGCTTTCCTCAAAGTGCTTGTCCAGGTGTTCTTGATCGTCTTTATTACGTTACTGATCGTACGTTGGAGCATCGCTGGCCCGATCGCGCAGGCCGCACAGTGGATGCGCGCGCTTCGCATGGGCAGGGTCTCCCCGCGCCAGCAAATGCCCGACCTTGACCTGTTCCGGCCGCTCGCCCGGGAAGTAGTAACGCTGACAGAAAGCCTCAGCCAGGCACGCAACGCCGCGGAAAACGAGGCACGCCTGCGAGACGCCTCGCAATCGATGTGGACTGCGGACCGGCTCGCGGTGCAGGTCCAGACCCGACTGGAGGGCGGACGCCTGTTCGTTGTGTCGAATCGAGAGCCTTACGCGCACCAGCGAAACGGCAAGTCGATCGAGGTAGTCGTGCCTCCCAGTGGACTGGTGACTGCTCTGGAGCCGGTGCTCAACGCTTGCGACGGAACATGGATTGCGCATGGCAGTGGAGACGCCGATTCCGAAGTGGCGGACGCGCACGACCGCCTGCGTGTTCCCCCAGACGATCCGCGCTATACGCTGCGCCGGGTGTGGCTTAGCAAAGAAGAAGAAGAAGGCTATTATTACGGGTTTGCCAACGAAGGGCTCTGGCCGCTTTGTCATATTGCGCACGCGCGCCCTACCTTCCGAGCGCAGGACTGGCAGCATTATCAGGAGGTCAATCGCAAGTTCGCTGACGCCGTACTCGAGGAGATCGAGGACACACCCAAGCCTGTTGTCCTGGTTCAGGACTATCACTTTGCGTTACTGCCCCGGTTGCTCAAGGAAAGAAGGCCGGACGCTCGCGTCGCGATCTTCTGGCACATTCCGTGGCCAAACGCAGAAAGTTTCGGTATCTGCCCATGGCAACGTCAATTGGTGGACGGGCTCCTGGGCGCAGATCTCATCGGATTCCACATTCAGTCGCACTGCAATAACTTTCTGCAGACGGTGGACCGGGTCGTGGAATCACGCGTGGACTGGGAGCATTTTTCGGTGTCGCGCCAGCGCCACCGGACGATCGTGAAGCCTTTCCCGATCAGCGTAGATCTTACGGATGATGAAGCCGTGGGCAGCGACGATTACAGAGCGAACTACCTGGAGCGCTCGGCCCTGATGCGCAGCCTGGGCATGAATGCTGCATTCCTGGGAGTTGGGGTCGACCGAGTGGACTACACGAAGGGAATTCTGGAGCGCTTTCGGGCAATCGAACGATTTCTCGAAAAATATCCGAAGTACCAGCGCGAATTCACGTTTGTGCAGATCGGAGCGCCCAGCCGCACCCACATCAAGCGGTATCACGACCTGCTTGCGGAAGTGGAGGCCGAGGCGGAACGAATCAATTGGCGGTTCCAAACCGGCAAGTGGAAACCGATCGTATTTCTAAAGCGGCACCATAGCCACGAAGAGATCGAGCGCTACTATTGCGCTGCCGATCTTTGCCTGGTGACGGCGTTGCACGACGGAATGAACCTGGTAGCGAAGGAATTCCTCGCAGCACGGCGGGACGAGCGCGGGGTGTTGATATTGAGCCAGTTTACCGGAGCTGCGCGCGAACTAAGAGACGCGTTGCTCGTAAACCCGTACGACATCGACCAGACCGCGGAAGCAATCCGCGTCGCGCTGGAGATGGAACCGGAGGAAAAGCAAATGCGCGTGCATCGCATGCGCAAGGTTATAAGAGAACAGAACATTTACCGCTGGGCGGGAAGTCTGATTACGGAACTCTGCGAACTGCGGCTGGAGATGGCTGATTACTCTCCCGAGAGGCTTCGTGGGAGTGTAACCGCCGCGTGATCGACTGCGAGGCGAGGGAAAACCTCCTGATGACAAACACCCTCCGGCGATGGCTGTTACTGATTCCAGTTCTGCTCGGAGCTGAGTGATTCCCAGTGCCCGGCTTCGGTCCCTATATGACTGCCGGCGCCTGCCCCAGTGGCAAGTCAGCAGTCACCAGCGTGCCCCTGCCATTGGAGTGGACGCTCAGCACTCCGCCAAGTTGCCGCAGACGTTCGCGCATTCCACTGATTCCCACTCCGAGGGAAGTGAGAGGTGGTTCCGAGGACACCCCTTTTCCCAAATCGCTGACTTGAATGCAGACGCGACCCGAGGCTTTGCTGATGCGAACCGTGGTGGTCGCACTTCCTGAGTGCTGCTGCACATTCGCGAGGGCTTCTTGGACCACTCTAAAGATCACGATTTCCTTCTCGTGCGAAAGCCGGCCAAAGTCACTTGGGATTTCTAGCCTGACATCGATATTAGTACGCTTGGCAAATTGCTCCGCATACCACTGGACGGCTGACACCAGCCCCATTTCGTCCAGCGTAGGGGGATGCAACAGGTGCGAGAGCTGACGAACTTCGCCCAATAAGTTCTCCACCAGCGCGGTGCACTCGTCGATCAGTTTCGACTCGCGTGCATCGTCGGCGCGATCCGTTTCTTCAAGCACGCTAAGGTTCATAGCCAAGGTAGCTAAAACTTGCGCGGTACTTTCATGCAGTTCGTGTGCCACACGGCGACGCTCCTCATCTCGGATGAGCATCAGCTGGCTGGTCAGGATCCGAAGTGTAGTTTCGGCGTCTTCACGCCTCTTGATCTCGTCCTGAAGTTGAACATTCTTGCTCTGAAGTTCAGCCGTGCGTGCCTGCACATGGAGTTCAAGCTCTTGCCGGAGGCGTTTGTGTTCGGCAACCTCGGTCTCGAGAGCCTTAGCCTTTTGCTGCAACTGAGTGACCCCGCGAAGGCGAGCGTCTTCACTGCCAAGACCCATGTAGCCTTCCGTCGGAATTACGGCAGAATGTTCCTCACAGACTTTCAGCAGCAGACCAGCGTCTTTTTCCCGGTTGAAACTGCTCATGGGATAGGCGCAGAAGAGGGAGAAGGACTTAGTATGGCCCAGTTGGTTCCAGAGTTGCTCCAAGCGGATCGCGGCGTCAGCCTTGCCCTCGGCCCACAGCAACGCGACCATTTCACCAAAGACTGCAACTCGTGGACGTACACCCGCCGCACGGGCCAGAGCTTTTGCAACCACCCCGCCGACAACCTCGTTGAACGACTCTGGATTCGGCCAGCCATCCCGCATGAATGTTTCAAGAAGCTGCGCTGCATCGGTGACGACCAAACGTTCTTGCTCGACAAGCGCGGCAATATCCAGCCCCCGGGACGTTAGCCATTGCAAAAGGCTGTTACGGTGCGTCTCCGTGGCAACCACCACGGCGGCATCGCCAACCCGTAGTGCATCGCCGATGTATTCGCTCAGTTCCTCGAGTAAAAACGAGTCCTGCGAATAAAACTGGACGCCGTGCTGATGATCGCCGTGCCGGGACCACGACCCTCTTTGAACCCGTTCCGGCGTGCCGTCTCCACGTTGAGCCGTTGTGCCGTACATATTCTCCTCACCTGGTTCCAGTCAGGCCAGCACTATCCAGCGCCACACCGTCCTTCGCCGTTTTCAGAGTGCCACTCTGCCGGTTCAAAAGGCATACAGTGTTCCCTGTATTTAAGGCGACATCTTTAAAGCATAGGAAAATCAAAATCTCGTATTTGGCTTGCACGAACTATCGTGGCGGGTCGGGTGGGTGTGGTCTCTTGGTCGTGGAAAGCTGCCGCAGGTTGAAACTCTCGTTGCGCGATTATCTGGCCTCGGTACTTCCCGGGCTCGCTGATCTCCCGATCCAGCGCCTGCCGGAACTTACTCCTAACGCCTGGGCCTCCGCTTGCCGATAAACGAAGCGAAGTTCCGTGGGCACTACTGCAGCTTCGCATACTCCGCCCTGGCTTGATTCAGAATGGGGATGTTGGGATCGGCGTCTTTCCAGAGGGCAAAGAACTCCTGATAGGCAGCATGGGCCTTGCTAGTGTCTCCTGAGAAAACATAAGCCCTGCCGAGCTCCAGGTGCGCCAGCGCACCGATGGGTTCGTTCTGGACGAGTCCGGGATGGTCGAGAATTTTCTGAAACTCGGCGGCAGCCGCCGTGCCTTCTCTGGCTGCCAGGTAGGCCTCGCCTCGGAGATAGATCGGATAAAGGACGAAGGTTACCTCCTGCGTGGTTTGTCCCAACTCGTATGGTGTCGAGGCAGCGAGTGCCGAGATCGCTTTTCCGTAATCCCTATTTCGCAGCGCCATGGCTCCCCGGATGGCTGGAAGTGAGTTATACCGCACGACTGTGTCTTGCGGGAAACGCTTGCCCAGATCGTCGGCCATGCGATTACTGTCTGCGGAATCGCCCGCCAGCGCCAGAGCAAGGGCCGCTATGGCCGTCACATCTCTTCCGTTCGAGAGTGCCAGCGCCTCTTTGGCGTGGCGACTGGCCAAAGCCAAATTGCCAACGAGCGCCTCCCGCACGGCAGCCTCGGCTTGATACTCTGCCGCCGTTTCTTTCTGCCCGCTTCGCGACGTGGAGTCTGCGGCGCGGCGCGTCAGCTCTCTTGCCTGTACAAAATGTCCGCCATATGCAGCAGTGTCAGATTCGTAGTCAAGAACAAGATCTTCCGATCCCGGCCTGCCCATGACCTCTGCGGCCTCCCGCTCCATCCCGGCCGCGTCGTGCTGCAGAAACTCAACTAGGTAGAGACTAGCGTGAATGGCGGGAGAATCGACATTGTGGCTCTTTGCTTCCAGGGCCGCGGCCTTGGCTTCGTCCAGGCGGTTTACATGAAGGTAGTGAATAACAAGATCCGAGTAATTTTGGGCAGTTCCGGAATTGAAGCTCAGAGCTTCTTGAGCGGCAGCGAGAGATTTCTCGTACTCACCAAAGTAAGTGTAGAAGTCTGCCAGATTGGTGAGCACCCTGGAATCGCGCGGGTAGATGTGCGTACACGCCAGATCGGATTTCAGGGCCGCTTCGAAGTCTCCTGTCACTAACGCGTCGTAAATCAGCTCAATGCCAAGTTTCTCGCGCTCGCTCAGGCTTGCGCGCAACTGGTAAGCCTTCTGAACGTTTTCTGCCGCATGGGAGGTCTCGCCCAGGTTGAAATCGGTTATCCCCAGCCCCAGATAGGCCATGGCGAAGTTCGGATCCAGGTTAATCGCCCGCTCGTACAACGGCACGGAGTCAATGGGTAGGTTCGAGACTTGGGCCTGATGAGCGAGATTGTAGGCCTTCAGCGCTTCAAGCGATGGCGTGGTCACCTTTTCCGGCAGGGCATCATACTTTTGGACCGAGGTCAGCGACTCGCCTAGTTTGCTGCGGATCTCCGACGCTATTTTTCCCAAGGCATCGAGAACATGGTTCTTGTCCCTGGCCTCGGCCTCTGTGCTGGCCAACGAGTCGCCGGTTGAGCAGTCGATCGCCTTCAAGGTAAGAAGGTAGCGTGTGCCAATCTGGGCAATCGATCCACCGAGGACCGCCGTGCTTGCCGTGCGCTGGCACACCTCGCGGGCGGTTTCGAGGGTAAGCCGGGCATCCTTGGGCTGTGCCATAAGAGCCAACGTCTGCCGCACGCCCTGGTCAGACAGCAGATTCAGAAACGGCGACTGCTCTAGTTGTGCAGAAAGACCTAGCCGTAACGTCCCGTCGAAAACGGGATCTCCCGTCCTATTATCGAAGTCGGCAAGGACAACGGTGTCTCTCTCGGTCAGTTTCGGCGCCCGGTGAGTGTAAAGATAGGCTCCCGTCGCGACGAGCGCGCAGAGTAAGGAACCACCTAGAACCAACCATCGCAGGCTTCGGGACGTTGCCGTCAAGGCTTTGGCCGGCACCTGTTGTTCGTCCACCACCAACCGAGAGCGCGTATAGCTCTCGACTATAAGCTTGTCCTCTTCGTCGGTAACAATCTCTTCGTCATCCACAACCTGCACTTTCCCGGCAAATCGATAGCCGCGACCCGGCACCGTGACGATGTAGCGGTTTTCGCCGACCGCATCGCCCAAGGTCTTGCGCAGTACGAACACGTTTTGTGCCAGGTTCGACTCCTCCACAAACGTGCCTGGCCACACCGCTTTCATCAGTTCGTCCTTCGGAACCACCTTTTCGGAGTTCTGGACCAGCACCAACAGGATGTCGAAGGCCTTCGGCTGGAGGGGGATCGGCTTCGTTTCGCGGGTTAGCCGACGATGATCGGGATCAATCCGGTAGGGGCCGAACTCGTAGAACTGCCTGATTGCATTGGCCATAGCCGATCTTTAGAAATTCTGAGGATTTCTGATGACCTTTCTAAAGACTTTTGAAGGCCGCGTCGGGCAGGATCGCACCCGTTGGCGAGCTGCCAGGAAAACCGAGCCCGATGTGGAAAGCAATTTATCACGAGTTCCGGCGTTGGGCAAAGGTTTCAGATCGGGCCGTGACCGCTTGCAAGAGGACCGAAATCACCCTGGAAACCGACCGGATCTGGATCATTCGCAAGTCGCACACCACTTGGGGGTGGTGTGCGGAATGCGGCCGGGAAGTGGAAATGGTGGGCTTGCAGGAGGCGGAGGTGCTTTGGGGAATCGCCCGACCTCTTATTACGACCCAACCAATGCTCCCCGGCGGTCGGGGGGACAGCCGGGGTTGGCATTGGTCGGAAGCCGCGGACGGGTCGCCGCTGGTCTGTGTGGAGTCGGTTCTGAAGTCGCGGTAAGGGGAAAATTCTCAAGGGCAAATGAAAACGGACTACCAAACACTGAGGTGGGCTATGAAAGCACTGATGCAAACAATCACCTGGAAATTGCAGTTTCTGCCAGCGCTGGTTCTGTTTCTGAGCGCGCTAGCCGGCTCGGCCTACGCCCAGATCACACCCCTCGGCGACTCCTACACTAACACCGCCGACGCCACCACTAACTACGGCGCCAAGACCCTGCTCGACGTCGATGGCGCTACCCAGATCGCCTACATCCAATTCGATCTGGCTTCGATCCCAGCCACTGCCAGCATCAGCCAGGCCACGCTCAAACTCTATGTCAATACCGTGACTACGGCCGGCAGCTTCAACGTGGACTACGTCAACGGCGCGTGGGCGGAGAGCACGATTGACGCCAGCAATGCACCGCCGCTGGGAGGCACAATCGCTTCCAACATCAACGTGACCACGGAGGACAAAAACCAATACCTGCTGATCAATGTGACCTCGGCAGTGCAGGCGTGGCTGAGCGGAGCAGAGACCAACAACGGAATTGCGCTGGTGGCCAACAGCACGTTCAATGCGACGTTCGACAGCAAAGAAAGCACGACGACGAGCCATCCGGCGGAGCTGGATATTGTTTTCGCCGGAGTCGCGGGCGTGGCGACTGCCGCCGGCAGCGGACTGACGGGCGGCGGGACGGGAGGCACGCTGGATCTGTCGCTGACCGATACATGCGCGGCTAATCAGGTGCTGCAGTGGAGTGGCACAGCATGGGTGTGCGCTGCGGTGGGTACGGGCACAATTACGGGGATTACCGCAGGCACCGACCTGACCGGCGGCGGCACCAGCGGCAACGTAACGCTGAATCTGAACACGGCGGCTCTCAATTCGGCTTACGCACGGTTAGGAGTGGCCAACACTTTCGCTCCGCAGCAGGTGATTAAGGGCAACGGGGGTAACGCCATCCTCGGCGATCCGGGTTGCGGGTCGGGATTTTCCGGAATTGGGCTGACCAGCAGCACCCTGTCAGGATGCGCGAACTACACCATGATTGGAAAAAGCACAGGCGACGTTTATGTCAACAGCACGTCTTCGGGCTACATTCACTTTCGCAACGGCAACAGCGGCAGCAATGCTTACAACGACCTGGCAACGATCGACGATTCCGGCAATGTCACCATCGCCGGTGACTTGACGATCGCCGGTCAGGAGAACCTCAACCACAAGGAGCTTATCAACGCCAACAGCAACTTCCAAGCCCTGGACGTAACCCAGTCCGGAGGCACAGGCGACGGCATCGACGCCACCACTTCCAGCACGACCGGCTACGGCGTGAAGGGAACAAGTCCGAACGTCGGCGTGTTCGGGTCCGAAGATGGAATTAGCAGCACAGCCACTGAAATAGGCGAACTCGCCGGCGTCTGGGGCGACACGGGTCTCTCAGGCTCCACTGGCGTGTTGGGAACTGGTGACGAAGCCTACGCTGCATATTTCGTGAACGACTCCCCCGACTTTCCGACTCTCTACGCCGATAACCGTGGCGGTGGCGGGAATGGTTTGGCTCTGGAAACCCACGGTATTTCCGGAAGCTGCACGATTGACGCAAGCGGCAACGTGGGTTGCACGGGCGAAGTGGGCGCCGACGCTTCCGTGGACAAGGGCGCGCGCAAGGTTTCGCTCTATGCCGTTCAATCGCCGGAGAACTGGTTTGAAGATTTTGGTTCGGGGACACTGACCAACGGCGTAGCCACCGTCACGATCGATCCCACCTTCGCGCAGACCGTCAACGCGACAAACGAATATCACGTCTTCCTGACCCCCAAAGGAGAATCTGAAGGTCTTTACGTGAGCAACGAAACGCCGCAGGGATTTGAAGTGCATGAGCAGCGTGGCGGGCGCTCCAGCGTTGCCTTCGACTACCGCATTGTCGCCAAGCGTGCTGGCTACGAGAACCGGCGCCTGGAGGACGTCACTGAACGTTATCAAAAAATGCGCGAACAGGAAGAGAAGCGCCACGCACGGATGCAGCAGCTTCGCGCGGCGCGGGCTGTTTCTGCGCTCCCCGTGCCGCCTGCGACTCGGGCGACCGTGCCCATTGCCCCTGCGGGCAATGCTGCCCGTCCGATTCCACTGCAACGCTAGTAGGGCTTTACGACCAATTTACGACAAAGCATTTCACTTGCCTAAGGAGAACTTTATGACGAAAAACTTCGCGCATCTCACATCGAGGCTGGCTCTGACGGCCGCAGCAGTCGTTCTGTTTCTGGCAATGTCAGCGGCCCAAAGCCTGCCCAACTACACCAACTTTCCCATGATCGGGCTGGTTCGCGGACAGACGCTGCAGATCAACATCGTGGCATTTCCGCCCGATCCCTGTTTTGCCACAATCGGATTTCAGGCCGTCGACGGCGCTGCTGTGGGCACGACTACGTATGTCGCGCTGCAGGCTGGCCAATCGGCATCGCTGGCGCTGAATGGAAACTCACTGACAAACGTACCCGGCCAGCGCGTGGAAGTGCAGCCTACAGTCGCGGTCGCTGCCGGAGTCGCCAGCCAGTGCAGCGCCTCGGCCGAAATCTACGATGACGTGCTGGGCCTCTCCAGCGTTGCCGTTCCGGGCGCGGCCGGTTGGCCTCTGAATCCTGTTTTCGGCATGATCGGCGTCACCGCACTGCAGACGGTGCGGTTGAACGTGGTGGCGTATCCGCCCGATCCCTGTGTCGGCCAGCTCAGTTTTGTCAACTCTCAGGGAGCGCAGGTCGGCAATACGCTCAACGTGCAGCTTGCTCCCGGGCAGGCGGCATGGCTCGATTTGCCAGGAAGCACGCTCGTGACGAAATTGGGCCAGCGCGCCGAAGTGCAACCAGTCGTGACCGCGCCGAATGGGGGCTGCGTCGTTTCGGCTGAGGTGTGGATCGACCTGCTCGGCGCCACGTCGGTATATTTTCCGCCGGATCCATGCTCGGCGAGCTCGAGCTGCGCGGTGCCGTAGCGCGGGCGGCAGGCCGGGTTATTGGTGAAGATATGAGTCGGAGAAAGGTCGGAAAGGACCTTTCCGTTTTTTCACACGCGACTTCTCCCAAAGAGAGAGGAACCGTGAACGGGTTCGGTCGCATATTCGAAGCTCTTGTTTTGAACCTGGACCCATGCAGTAACACCATTGCTGTAGGGCACATTCCCAAACTGCAACAGGAGAAATTTCATGACGAAGCAATCTGTGATGGATTTGAATGTACCAGGCAAGCCGAGCTTTTCCGCGCTGTTGGCTTTGAGCTTGGCCGCGCTCTTGATCACCGTTATAGCGCTGCCTGCACGGGCACAGCTCAGCGAGTTGTATGCGTTTCAATACAACTCTGCCGCCACCAGCAGCTACCCCGACGGTGCAATTCCAATGGCCGAGCTGATTCAGGGCGCGGATGGGAACTACTACACCACCACCAGTATTGGTGGAGCGGGTACATGTCCCGGAGAAGTAGAAGATCAAATCCCTGGCTGCGGAGCGGTGGTCAAGATCACCCCCGCGGGTACGTTGAGCGTGCTTTACAGCTTCCCGTATGACACTTCCACCAGCACCGCACCCAATGGTTGGTTTCCCCAGGCTGGGCTGGTGCAAGGAAAAGACGGCAACTTTTACGGTGTCGCGACCGAGGGCGGTATCGGCGGGGAAGCTTGTGCGGACACTACCGGGCTATCTGGTTGCGGCACCGTTTTCAAGCTCACCAAAACTGGAACGCTCACCGTGTTGCACTCTTTCTGCGGAGGTAGCGGATGCGGCTCGCTAGCCACGGATGGGGCGGAGCCTACCGGGCGAATGGTGTTTGGAGCAAATGGCGATCTCTATGGCACAACGCAAGTAGGAGGTCTTTTCAACGGCTTTTACAACCAAGGCACGATCTTCCGTATAACAACCTCCGGCACTTACACAGTGCTACATGTGTTCTCCGGCAATTTCGGCTCCACGCCGGATGGCGCTAATCCGGCCGCTGGACTGACTCTGGCTTCAAACGGGGACTTCTATGGGACGACCACAGCCGGTGGGGCATCGAAGGAGGGAACCGTGTTCAAGATGACTCCAGCGGGCAAAGTGACCTTACTACATTCATTCACCGGCAGCAGCGATGGCAGCATGCCAATTGGCGCTCTGGTGCAGGCCAGCGACGGCAACCTTTACGGCACCTGCTACTCCGGAGGCGCCAACGGCACAGGGACGGCGTTCCGCATCACCACGAAAGGAGTCTTCACGAAGATTTATGACTTTGCCGCCGAAGCTGCGCCAGGCAACATCGGCTATCTTCCCAGGGCGGGATTGATTCAGGCCTCCGACGGCAACCTCTATGGAACGGCGTGGCAGGGAGGCGCATTCACCGCAACGGGCACGATTTATCAACTCACGCTAGCGGGCGCCGGGACACTGGAAGCCAGCTTTGAGGCCAGCTCCACCGGTTTCTCGCCGTTGGGCGCACTGGTACAGGGCACTGACGGCAGACTCTATGTGACGCTGCAAAATAATGGCGGCGAGAATTCTGATGACGTCCAGGACCAGGGAGCGATTTCAGTCCTGAACCTCGGACTCGATCCGCCGGCGCCGGGACCATTCGAATTCGCACCAGCCAAAGGATTAGTGGGCGCGAAGATCACATTGAGGGGTTCGGCGTTTGTAGGCACAACGGCAGTGACGTTCAATGGCACGTCAGCCGCTTCCGTCGTGGACGCTTCTGGATACATCACCGCTACCGTACCGCCGGGCGCCACCACCGGAACGATCTCAGTGACCAATGCCGGGGGCACCACGACGAGCAAGACCAGCTTTACCGTGCTTCCGTAATGGCTGGATTGTGCCGGCGCAGCATGCATCGCGAAGCATGCCGCGCCAGCCGGGGTCCGGTAGCCCTTGACTCGCTGCTGAGGTCGACGTGAGTGGGATCGTCAAGAGGGGGAAGATCCAGGTTTCAAGAAACAGATATAGAAGAAGGAACACCGCACTGGCGGCGATCAACGACAAAGGCATAATCCTCGGAAGCTACTACAATGTCGCCGGGTTTTAGCAGAGTTTCCTGGCCGTTCCGTAACTTCCCGTCAGTAGCGTCTCAAGTCTCCGGCCATAAGATAGAAAGGCAGGCAAAGACTGCACTATCAGCGTGACCGTCACTCCCCGTCCTCTATGACGTGCGTGAGAAGAAGGATGAGGAGGAACAGCGCAAGCGGGCCATCAAAACTGTAGGCCTGCTCGAACGTGACAGCGATTTCTCCAGTCTGTTGCCGAGCCAACGCAAATTCAAAGAAGCCGTCGCTGATTTCAATCCTTACCTGCCGGAGTTCGTGATCGTCGCGCCCCTGCGCTTGTACCAGGCCTGGAAGCAACAGCTTTCGGATGAACGCTTTCGTCGCATGTATGAGGAAACTGTCCAAGGTCAATTCCATGTCGGGACGACCGTTCTATATGACTGGGAATCGTATGTCGTCATAGCGCGCGTAAGCGTTACGTACTGACTATCCTGCCTCGCCGGGACCACCGTGACAATTGGGAGAAAGGATCCTGTAACTTTCTATGGTGCTTCACATCCCATGTATGCGCCCAGGTTCCTCGGCGTCAATTCGAACGTGAATAGGAGAGAAGTTCATGAACAAGATGATTCGCAGGTTGATGGCAATGTGTCTTCTGGCAGTGTCGCTTTCGGCTTTTGCACAGTCTGGCGATGCCATGAAGCAGGACAGCATGAAACAGGACGACACTATGAAACAGGGCGATAGCATGAAGAAAGACGAAATGAAGAAGGACAAGAAGTCCAAGAAAAAGGCGAAGAAGGACGACAGCATGAAGCACGACGACAACATGAAGCAGAACTAGCACCCGCCTGCGTTCTTCAAGTTCGAGTTCAGGGTAGCTGGTGCAGGCAATATCACCGACTACCTTGAGACCCCCCTCCACCCCCATTTCAAAATAGCTTCGCCGGCTCTTTACGCACTGGTCTTCTCGATCGAAGGCCTGCCGATTGCTATCAACACAAGCTGAGATCAGGCGTTCAGATACTTTTTTCATGCAGCGGACGCAAGGGGCATATCCCTGTCGCAGCGCTTCCCGGGCGCGGATTGTCTGAATGTGGGCTTTGTCGTGAATGAAGGGACACCCAGCTGCGTGAAAAAGTTTCCCATCCCCCGAAACGATCACCAACATATCCGGGGGCACGCCAGCACCGGGCTGTGCATGTTCTGAACGCAGTTCTGGACGGCTGAAGACCGAAGATCTAGCCACCTCGAAACTACCGGCGACCAGGAGTGCCGCGGCGGCGGCGACCGTCCATCCGAGAAAGCTTCGGCGGTTACCAGGCATATTTTCTTCCAGTCTCCGGTGCAAACGGTTGCTGAACCCCAGCGGCACTTCGAACATCCTTTCGTCGCCGTACAGCTGAACCACATTACGCGTACCGTCAAGCACAGCTGTGCAGTGCTTGCAGCCACGAAGATGGTCTTCCATGGCAGCGCGCAGGCTTGCATCGACTTCACCCTCAAGGTAATTCGAGATCTCCCGCCACACTTCTTCGCAGCTGACTACCATGGCTTCGTCCCCATAGCAAGAAACAGCTTCCTGCTCCAGCTACCGCCGAACCCCGGCGCCAGCAGATCCCGCAGCATCAGCCGTGCCCGGAGCAAGCGCGTCTTGACCGATGCGGTTGAGATCCCGAGAGCCTGTCCGATCGCAGAGGTGATTCATGCGCGGCGCTTGAACCATTAGGCAAAGGACTGCGAGTGATCGGTTGCCTTATTGATCAGGCGGCATGCGACTAAAACCATTGGAGTTAACGTAATGCGTAAAGTACTTCGCACTCTATTCATGGCCGGACTAGCTATTGGTCTGGCTTCGCCGGGGCTCAGCAACGCTCAAACTGGAGATTTAGACAACGCAGGCGCAGTGTTTGTTATGACCAACGCCGTCGAAAAGAATGAAGTGATCGCCTACCAACGTGGCGCCGGCGGCAGGTTACAGGAAACCGGCCGATTCGCGACCGGCGGCCGAGGAAGCGGCGGCAACAACGATCCCCTGGAATCTCAAGGGTCATTGAAACTCAGCCAGGATCACACGCTGCTGTTCGCTGTGAATGCTGCCAGCGGCAGTGTCTCCGTGTTTAGCGTTCACGGCTCACAAGTATCGCTGGTCGACAAAGTGATCTCCGGCGGCAGCGAGCCCAATGCAGTCGCGCAGAACGGAAATCTGGTGTACGTAAGCAACGCAGGTGGCAGCACCAGCGTGGTTGGTTTCCGGTTGGATCATGGCAACCTTACGCAAATCCCCAACTCCACCCGCTTTCTTTCCACTAATAATTCGGGTGCTGGAGGTTTGGCATTCAGCCCAGATGGCAGGTTCCTGGTGGTGGTTGAACGTTTGACCAACGACATTGACGTGTTCAGTGTCCAAGCTGATAGTACTTTGTCTCCGATCGTGGTGAACCCGAGTGAAGGCCCTGGCGCATTCTCAGTGAGTTTCGCTCCGAACGGGGCGGCTCTGGTCTCCGAGACCGGTCCTTCTGGAGTGCCCAACGGCTCGGCGATTTCATCCTACGAAATCGCCACCAACGGCACGCTATCTCCTATCAGCACCAGTGTTCCGACGCTGGGAGCCGCGAACTGCTGGAATGTGGTCACCCCTGACGGTAGCTTCGTTTATACCTCCAATGCCGGCTCATCCACTATCTCTGGGTTCGCCATCGCGATCGGAAATCTTTGAACAGATTGAAACCCAAAGTTTGTACATCCCGTTTCTAGGGCGAATTGGCAGACCCTCCTTGCTGATAGTTCTGCGCCCCTTGACTGGTTGTGGTCTTCAGCGAAGCGCCGAAAGCTTAGTCTTTCGGGTGATGAATGAGTAAGCTTTCAGCACCGGGCAACCGTCATGGGTGCGGCGCGTCTTTCAACTCCGGCGCAATCTCGTAGGCTTTGTTGAATTCTGCGCGCGATTCTGCGTCATTTCCTTGCTGTTGTAACGCCAACGCCAGATTGTAGTGCGCTTCCGCGTACCTCGGCTTAAGACGCACCGCATCAACGAACTCCTTCTGCGCCGCCGGAACGTTGCCGGCCTGCAACAACACTAATCCGAGATTGTTGTGACCCTCCGCAAAGTTTGGATCGCGTCGCACGAGCTCACGGAATACATTTGCAGCGCTGGCGGTGTCATTTTTCTGGCTGAGCGCCAATCCCAGCTGAACCCGCGCGTCGGTGTACTCCGAATTGAGACTGATGGCTTCTTTCAGTTCGATGATACCTTCGTCCAACTTGCCCGATTGCGCCAGGGCCAAACCAAGGTTATAGTGCGCCTCCGCGAGGTCAGGATCGCACATGGTTGCCTGCCGGAATTCCTCGAGCGCGCGCGCGTGCTTGTCCTGACGCCAGTACAGCAGTCCGAGGCTCGAGTGGGCCTGTGCGTAGTCCGGCTTCAGCTCCAGTGCTTTCTCGAACGCTGTCAGAGCCTGCTCGGCGTCACCCTTGCGCTCCCACGCGAGACCCAGGTAGTAGTAGCCAGTCGGCAGCTCGGGACCCTTCTCAATGGCCTTTTGAAACAAGCCAAGAGCGTCGTCGAGTTTTTGGTCCCGCAGCGCATTTACGCCCTGAAGAATAAGTAATTTCGCCTCCGCCAGGCGCGCACGGAACTTCCGCAGCCCACTGATGTCGTTCAGTTCCTTTTGCCCCGCTTCGGTCTGGCCCTGGGCATGCAAGGCGATACCGAGGTTGTAATGCGCGTCTTCGTAGTCAGGTTTCAGCTCGATGGCGCGCTGGAAGGCCGCGATGGCGCCTGCCAGGTCGCCGCCAGCTCTCAGTTCCTTTCCAAGATTGAATTGTGCTCGGGGATCACCAGGATCGGCAGCCACCGCTTTGCGAAATTCCGCTAAAGCGGCAGTGTGATCGCCTTGGCGGCGCAGCGTCACACCCAGGAGCACGTGTGCCGTCGTAAGCCGCGGATTCAACTGGAGGGCATGTTTAAACGCAACCGCTGCACCGGGAAGATTAGCAAGCTGCCCTTCGGTCAGCCCCAACTCAGTGTAGAGTTCTGCGGAGGGCTTCGATGCGATCGCTCGCTGAAGTTCAGTCTTGGCGGACGAAGGATTGTTCTGCTCCAGATAAATGCGCGACAGCAGCCGATGTGCCGCGGCGTTCGCGGGGTCGAGCCGTATGGCAGTCTGCAGTTCCTTTGTGGCGGTAGGTTGGTCGTGAAGATCGTACCTGGCGGCGCCCAATCCGTATTCGGCATCGGCCCACTTTGGTTTGAGGCGCAACGCGACTTCAAACTCGTCAACCGCTTGCCGGGACTCGCCTTTGTATTTAAGCGCGAGGGCAAGGTTGTAATGGGTTAAGGCATCGCTCGGCTCAAGTTCCAGTGCCTTGTGGTAGTTCGCAATCGCCTGGTCCCAGGATTTTTGGCGGGACTCCTCGATGGCCTGGTGGCGGTAGCTCTCAGCTGTCTGCGCAAGGCAGGGCGCTGCGAATATGCACAGCAAAAACAGCCGGACCCTCATGGTCACAGCCTAGCATGTGTGGTCGGCGGCAAGACCAATTGATTCCTGGGGAAGCCGAAAGCTGCGGGCCCCAGCGAATTCAGCTCCACCAGAATCGTTGCTTTCGATATCACCAGACGAACTTCGCACTGACCTGCCCGATGCGCGGATCGCGCGCACTCGTCACGTTACCGAAAGTTGCGGTGCTGATGTCCCCGGACGGATTGTTAAATTGCGTGTGGTTGAAGATGTTGAAGAATTCACCTCGAATCTCGAAGTGCATCGCTTCAGTGACAGGAATCATCTTTGACATGCCCAAATCCGTGTTGTTGAATCCCGGGCCGTGAAAGAATCGTCGGTTCGCTGTCCCGAAAGATCCGCAGTCAGTACCTAGCAAAACGCCCGTTGATGACAGACCGCAGGCAGTTGCTGTAAATGCACTCTGGTCAAAATATGTGAACGTGCCAGGAGT
>JBEKDY010000070.1:0-18609 GCA_050014115.1 Candidatus Sulfotelmatobacter sp.
TGAACGGCTGCATCGTCGACTACGTCGAGACGCTGGAAGGCGCAGGCTTCAAGTTCGAGAATCCGAACGTGAAGAGCACCTGCGGCTGCGGATCTTCGTTCCAGGTGTAAGTTAAAGTCAGAAGTAAGAAGTGAGAATGAAGAGGTTTGAGCGGGATTTGATCTTCATCTGGCACTGCGGCCGGCAATAAGAGATTTAAACGGCTTCATCCTTGACCGGTTTAACCGGCAGCGGATGAAGCCGTTTTCTTTCCCCAGAAGCTCCTAGTAAAACTCAAAGCGAACAGAACGGCTTCCGTTCTCACAACTGGCGTCCTCGTAGACCCAATATCCGGGAAAAGTCTTGAGCACGTAGTCCAGCGCCTCCGACAGGGTGACATCACTCAATTCGCCCGAAACCTCCGGCGATTTCGCCGGGGAAAACAAATTGCCCGGCACCCTACTCGTGCTGTCGAAATCAATGTGGTGGGCCTCCTGAAAGGCGGTTACCTCGGGAGTCGCCAGGATTGCCATTAGCGCTACGAATGGACCATGCATGTACAGCGGGCCCGGAAAATCATCGAATGATTGTGGGGTGCTAGCGGGAAATGAGAGATGGTGAATCTTGACATCCAAAATGTCAGTCGCAACACCCGCCTCGGCGATGCGAACCATTCCGTCCGAGTCTTGTGTGACTCGTATTTTCGAATTGACTGCGAGCATGTGCTGCAGTGTTTCACGCACCGAGCCGAAATCGCGACGCATGCCGACGTGAGGAAGTGGGCCGTTGCGATCCTGAAACTTGCAGCCGCCGGAAAACACGACAGATCCCGAGACGTGCGCATCCTTCAGTACGTCACGTAACAATTGGGGGCTGTCGTTGAACCTGAGTCCGACCTGCTGACTAAGGCATGGGAGCAGCAGGACGAAAACCAAACTCAGCGCGACGCGATAGGCGGACATAAAGCGACTCCTCTCAGCAGGACTCGAATTCCCCCCAGGCCAGGTTACTGCTGTTGAGGCGGTGACGAGGGCGGGGGCGTTTGCGTTCCCTGATTCGATCCGCCGAAACTCGAGTTGTTGGAGCCGCCAAAGCTGGAGTTGTTCGACCCGCCGAAACTCGAACTGCCGCCCATTCCTGTGGTCGAACCGAACGGACTGTTGCTTCCGGTTTCTGGGTAAACATCGGCAGGGTCTGGTTGGGGCCTTTGATCAGGCCGCCGCGATCGAGTGCCGGATCGTAGACGAACTGCCACTGGTCGTATTTTTTCTTGTGGTCGTACTCGCGGATCGAGTCCTTCTTGCTGATGCTCACCACGCCCACGATGGGGCCGCCGCCGAAGACTTGAGAGGAAAGCTTGTCTCCGGAGGCGGAGAGTCCGCTCGTGCTCTGGTCGGAGATGCTCCCGTTTGCCACGGAAGGATCGGACGGATCCGCGCCCACGCCCTGATTCGAGCCTTGCTGATTCGAGCCCTGTTGATTTGCCCCTTGATTGCCCTGCGAGTTGCTCGACCCAAAGCCGCCGTTCGTGCCTCCGCCAAATCCGGAAGAAGACCCGAAGCCTGACGATCCGTTTAATCCACCTCCGCCGCCTAGTCCGCCTGCGCCGCCGAACCCGCTGCTGCCATTCAATCCGCCGCTGCCATTCAATCCGCTGGCTCCGCCGATGTTGGCGCCCGGAATGCCTCCGCCGCCGAGCAGGTTGCTGAGAGTCAGCTTGGCTTCGCCGTAGTGGAGCAGTTTGAAATCCTTGCCGCTGATGGGATCTTTGTAACGCTTGCGCAGAAAACGCAGATTGTTGGCGCTTTCCAGATCCTCAATCTTGGTGGGGTAACGACCGAACTTTTTATAGTAACTGCGAATCGCGCGGGCATATTGCACTCCGCGATGAACCATTTCTTCTTCGCGATCGCGCTTGATCTCGAATGCAATGGTCTGCACGACCGCGCCGGCGGCGATCATCATCATCGCCACCATGAGAAGCAGCGTGAGCAGAACGTAGCCACGCTCGGCGGAATTGCGGCCGCGGCGGGTCCGGCGTCGCTCCGTGATACCCGAGTTCGTGACCGGCGAATTTTTCATTGTGAACATTTTCTGACTCGGACGTCCTGACTCGGATACGTTCTAACTCGGCGTGAGCGGGATGGTCTGCGGCGGACCGCTGCCGACCAAGTCCTGAATCTCAACTGATGTCGCGGAGATATGCACCACCTTGTAGCGGCGATCCACAATTTCGCCCTCGCCCGCGATAAAAACGTCCTGATCCTTCGAGAGGAATATTTTTTTCGCCTCTCCCGGCCGGCTGGCGAAGCCGAAAAACTTCAGCGGAATCGGCGGCGGCGGCGGAACGGGTGGCGGAGTAGAAATATGGTTTTCGTCTCTTACCGGACCACCGCCCGCAGTGCCGTTCTTCAGAGGTATCGGAATCGGCTCGGCCTGCGACACAAAAATGTTCCTGCCCGACCCCTCATAGGTGGTCTGCTCGCTCAAAGCCAGCAGTTTCAACTGCAACGTTGGGTCCAGATTCTCGGCGTGAATCTTCTTGCTCGAATTTTTCCCGCGCGGCGTAGCCGTGACCCGGGACGCGGTGGATAAAGCGGGCTGCGAGGCCGATACCGGCGTAACGCTGGAACCCATAAACAGAGGCACCACTTCATAGACGACGGCGAGAATTGCCACCGCGCCCAGGCCCAGCGCCCACGCCATGGTCTTCCGGTTCTCGGTTCCCAGTTTCACTGCGGTCCCGCCTTCAAATAAGTTTCAAGTTTCATTTTCAGTTTGACCGGTCCGGTTTGCTCTCCGGCCAGGGCCACGCTGCTGATGATAAAAAAAGTGTTGTCGCGCTCCAGCGCGTTGATGAAGTGCGCCAGGGACCGATAATTGCCCGAGAGGTCGGCTTCAATCTCGACCGGTTGCAGGCCGCCGGGCCCCAGGTCATTGGGCTTGTATTGCACCTGCTCGATCACAATACCGTCCGCGCCCGCCACTTTGCCCAGTTCGGAAGCGATCTGCGAGTTCTGGCCGGGAAATCTTTTTGTATAGAAATCGGAAATCTGCTGCCGCGCCAGCACCACTTTGTGCGGCAGATCCTTCAGCGGTTCCACTTGCCGCGTCTTGGTGGTGAGTTCCGCCTGCAGGGTGTGCATCTCGAGCAGGCGCGATTCCGCCGACCCCACCAGCGGAGAGAAAAACGCGATGGCCGCCAGCAGGTCCACCCCCAGGATGATGAACAGAGCCGTCTGAATATTCTTGCGGGTTTTCCGCAGGTCCGCCATCAGGGCTTCCTCCCTTTGGCAGGCGCAGCCGGCGTTTTCGGAGGCGCAGTCTTCTTGGGAGCCGCACTGGCAGCCGCCGGCGCGGCCTCGGTAAACACTTCCGGAACGTAGATCGCCGCGATGTCGAACTGCACCGAGTCTCCGCTCTGGGTTTGCGCGATCCCTTCTTTTTCAATCGAGGTTTGCGTGAAGTGGCGCGATTCTTCCATGCGATGCGCCAGTTCAATGGCGCGGTCGCGCGAAGTGCCGGCCACGGTCATCTTCACCGCGAGCTGGTTTTCGTCATCCAGTTTCGGTTGAATCGAAACCAGGTGCACGCCCGGCGGCATCACTTTCTCCATGTCTTCGAGCAAGCGCGTCCAGGAAAATGCTTTACGCTCGATCAGAGAATTAATGATCTGGGACTCATCGCGCGTGGTGCGGTTCTCGGGACGGTTGAGGAATTCCTCAGCCTGGGCGCGGAGCTGGTCGCGCTGCGCAATTTTCTGCCGCAAGTCGGCGATCGTGGTCCGGTCGCGGCGCGCATTACTCCAGCCGGTGGCGGTGCTCACCAGCAGCGCCAGCGAGAGAATGCAGGCCGCCGCCAGAGCGGTGCCCCAGCGCAGCCAGAATTCACGGGCATCCTGGTAAGGCTGGCTGGCGAGATTGATATCAACACGCATAGCGGTTACGAAACCAAGGCCCCTACTACTCCGGCCATGCGCCAGCTCGGAACCGATCCGCTGGCGCTTGCCCCCATCAGCGATGAGGCTACCAGTTCCTGAACTTCGGCTCCGGTTTGCGCCTGCAGAGCCACCGCCAGGCTGCCGGATTCCGGCACCCCCGCTACGTAGATCTGCTCAATGTTCAGATGGTAGGTATCCTGGAAAAATACTACCGAGGGATAAACCTCCTCGGCCAGCTGCTCGCCGGTGATGGTGATGCCGCGCATGTTTTCCAGAGTGCGGAACAATTGCAACTGGCCATCGCTCAAAATCGCAATACTGGTGGTATGCGCGTCCACCTTCACAATCAACGTGGGGCGCACGCCTTGCGCTGCGCCGAGCGCGGCCAGCATGGAAGGCAGCACCACTCCCGGTGTGAACCCGGCCTGGTTGAAGGCGGCTTCGTAATCTTCCATTACGCTGGCCAGCGCGACCGCTGCCACCACGCGCACGCCATCGGCGAACTTCTGCGCATGATAGGAAACTTTGGCCTTCTCCACATCGAAGGGCAAGGATTTCTTCAGGCGGAATCGGACCACGCCGATGGCTTCTTCCGTGTCCGAGGGAAGAGTGTCGAATTCCACCAACACCACGCGCACCGCAGCGTCGGGAACCACAGCGATGACGTCGCGCGAACGCCCGGCCACGCCGCTGAGAGCCGCCTCGATTCCGGCCCGCACCGCGTCCCGCTGGCGCAGGTTGTTCTCTAGCAGATCGGGTACGACCGCGCCCGGGGCCAGTTCGCGCGTGGCACAGGCTTCCAGATGGCCGCCTTTGTCGGCGAGCCGCCCGGCGATGACCCGGTCCGCTGCGATTTCGCAGGCCAGCTTGGGTTTGGATGTGCCTGAACCTAGACTCATTTCCTGACGACGCCCCTTGAACTCATCCTATCTTCAAATGAAAAACTTTGCCGCGAAGAAATGCAAGCGCCGAACGGGCATAGCCGCGAATGGACAGAGTTCCGCAGGCAATGCTGCATTTGGTTCGGAGCTCGTTACTCTCTGCTCTCTTGCAACGCTGTTTCGGAACTCTTATTCCGGAACTCTTAAATAAATTTCTGCGCTCCGTCGAAACTCTTCTCCGGCAGTTTCTCAGCGCATGGCCTCGATGAAGGTGACCTTGTTGATCTCTTTCAGCGTGGTCATGCCGAGCCGGACTTTATCCAGCGCCGACTCGCGCAGAAAGCGCATCCCCTCTTCGCGGGCGGCGCGGCGAATCTCCGAAGTGGGCCGCTTGCCCAGAATCATTTCGCGGATGCGGTCGCTCAAATCGAGCAACTCGTGAATTGCGGTTCGCCCGCGGAAGCCGGTGCCTGCGCACTCAATGCATCCCGGGCCTTCATACAACGGAACCTTCGACCACTGCGCCGCGTCGAGGCCGCTGGCTTCCAAAACGTCCGGGGAATAGTGCACCGGGGTGCGGCAAGATTCGCAAATCAAACGCACCAGCCGCTGCGCCAGAATGCAGTTCAAGGCGGAAACAAAGTTGTAAGGCTCGACCCCCATGTTCAGAAAGCGTCCAATCACGTCGACCACGTTGTTGGCGTGAACGGTGGTAAACACCAGGTGGCCGGTGAGTGCCGACTGAATGGCGATCTGCGCGGTCTCGGCGTCGCGGATTTCGCCGACCATGATTTTGTCTGGATCGTGGCGCAGGATGGAACGCAAGCCGCGGGCGAAGGTCAGTCCCTTTTTCTCGTTGACCGGAATCTGGGTGATGCCACGCAGTTGATATTCGACCGGATCTTCAATGGTGATGATCTTGTCTTCGTCGGTCTTGATCTCGTTGACGGCAGCGTAGAGCGTGGTGGTCTTGCCGCTTCCGGTCGGTCCGGTGACCAGCACCATGCCGTAAGGTTCTTTGATGTAGCGGCGGAAGCGGCGCAGGTCGTCTTCGTCAAAACCAACCACGTTCAAAGTCAGGGTGCGAAACTTCTCCGACATCGATTCTTTATCGAGCACGCGGAGCACGGCATCTTCGCCGTGGATCGACGGCATGATCGAAACGCGGAAGTCGATGGCGCGGCCGTTGTACTTCACGCGGAAGCGGCCGTCCTGCGGGACGCGGCGCTCGGAAATATCGAGCTCGCTCATCACCTTGATACGCGAAATGACCGTGGAGTGGTGTTCCTTGCCGATGGGCGGCATGGCCTGCGTGAGCACGCCGTCGATACGGAACTTGATGCACACCGAGTCGTCGCGGGTTTCAATGTGAATGTCGGAAGCGCGGCGTTGCAGCGCGGTGAAGATTGTGGTATCGACAAGACGAATAATGGGACTGGTGTCGCCCGTGGCCGTCAGCTTGTCGATGGTGAGAGTTTCTTCCGCGCCCGTGGCTTCGTCTTCGCGGATGATGGTAAAACTCTCGCTGGCTTCTTCCAGAACCCGCTGCGACTGCTCCGTCTTCTTCAGGATGTCCGAGATCTGCTTAAGCGTGGAGACCTTGGTGAGGATGCGTTGCTTGAGCAGCAAGCTGATCTCGTCGATCATCATCAGTTGGCTGGGATCGGCGATGGCGACGGCCAGGCGGCCGTCGGGAGTCTCTTCGAGCGGAACGAAGTTGTAGCGGAACATCAGCTCGACGGGAATCTTTTTGAAAAGTTCGTGATGCAGCTGGAAGTCGGTGAGGTCGATGAATTCGCAGCGATAGCGGCGTGCAACGTCCTGCGCGCGCTCCAGGTCAGTGATCGGGTTCCCGGTGCTGACCAGTTGGCCGCCGTTGCCGCCGTTTACGAAGATGGATTTCTTTTCTGCCATGGTCATTTCTTATACGCAATGCCTTAAACGCTGCTTATGCATCCGCCTGCTTAGTGGACCCCCAGGGTAAAGATCGGCAAATACAGGGAAATCAATACTGCGCCCACAAAAATTGCCATGATGATCAGAATCAACGGCTCAATCAGCGCCAGCGACGCGCTGAGGGCTGTCTGAACATCTTCTTCGTAAAATTCGGCCACGGAATTCAGCATGGCCGGCAAAGCTCCGGTGGACTCGCCGACTTCAATCATTTCCACCGCCAGTCCAGGGAAGATGTTTTGCTCTTCCAGGCTGTTGGCCAGGCCTTGTCCCTCGCGCACGCGCACGCTGGATCGCATCACTCCCTTTAAGATGCGGCGGCTGGTCATGGAGGCTCCGGCTGTTTCGAGCGCAGGCACCAGCGGCAGGCCGCCTTGCAGCAGCGTTGAAAGCATGCGAGAGAACGCCGACACCTGATGCTTCAAGCGGATTTCCCCCAGCAGCGGCAAACTCAGGATGGCGCGGTCAATGCGGTCCGCGCCGCCGTCGGTATTTTTCCAGCGCCAAAACAGAAGCCCGGTCACGACCAGACCGACTAAGACGAACGGAGCATATTTCTGCGCGTTCTGGCCCACGGCCAGCATGAAGAGCGTGATGGCGGGTAGTTTCGCGTCCAGACTGTTGAACAGCTCCGCGAATTTGGGTACCACGTAGGTGAACAGAAACGTCACCATGATCATTACTACGGTGACCAGCAATGTGGGATAAATCAGCGAAACCGCCAGCTTCTTGCGGAAGGTCAAGGCCAGGCGCTGGAAGTTGATATAGCGGGTCAAGACTTCGTCGATGTTGCCGCTTTTTTCCCCAGCCATCAGCGTGGTGGTATAGATCTTGGGAATCATGCCCTGCGCGGCGAAAGCATCGGACAGCAGCTCGCCGCCGCGCACCCGTTCTCGCACATTTTCGAGGATAGTGCGCAGATAGGCGTCCTTCTGCCGTTTGATCAGGAGTTCGAGCGCATTCAGAATCGGCAGTCCGGCTCGGACGAGAGTGAGAAACTGCTGGTTGAAAACCAGGAAAGACGACTGCTTCAGGCGGCGGCCGCGCCGGAACGACATTCCTCCCGACAGCAAACCCTGAGGCTTGACCCAGTAGACCAGGTAGCCTTGCGAAGAAAACCGGTCGCGCACTTCGGCCTCGGAATAGCCATGCTCCACCTGCTGGTGCAGGTGACCGCGTTCGTCCGCGATTTTTATGACAAATTCCGCCATGTTGCCTTGTTTTCTGGACTGTCTTCTGGACTGTTTTCTGCTCCCTGGAAGCTGCTCGGGGCCCTGCTCTAGTTTAACATTCCGGTACTAAAGATTTCCGGCTTCGCATCGCGAGTACCGTGCTGCTCAAGGAGCTAAATCGCCCTCAATCGTCTCGGTCCCTGCGGGAGGCTTGAACTGGAAGCGGCTGTCCGAGATCGCTGCATCCTCCTGCTGATCGCTCAGGCGATACTCGGTGACCGATCCATCGACCTCGTCGATGACAATGCGCACGATGCGTTTGTCGGGCGCAATTTCCAGCAGAATCTCGCTAACGCTGTCGGCCAGAGCCCGCGGCACCCCGCGCAGAACCACATTTTCCGGGGCCAACGGCGGAATGTCGGGCGCCAGCGATAGTGCGTCTAACTCCTTCTCCAGCTTAGTCTTACCCAGGAGAAAGGCCAGTGGCGAACGGATGTCATCCAGCTTTCGCGCCGAGGTTTTTCGTGCCTGGTGGTCGGCGGGAACGTAGAACCACGCGTCTTTTCCGTCGCTCACAAACAGTTTCTCTCTGGGAGAACGGTACTCCCACCGCATCTTGCCGGGTTTTTTCAGCCACAAGGTACCGGACTCGGTGCGCTCGATGCCGGAGCCACGGTAGAGTTCGGTGAACTGCGCCTGGAGGGTGTGGAGGTGGTTGTAGTGCTCGTCGACGGCCGCGGCCAGGGTTTTGACGTCGGTGGCCGGGGCAGAGGATGCAACAGCCGTGAAAAGAATCCACAGCGGGAACACGACTATGATTCTGGGGAGCCGCAAATGAATCTTCCGCCTTGCTGGTGACAAGCCTTTGGTATCGGGACGAGTTACCTCAGGAGACCACGGTTTTCCCGTTGCTGGCAAGTCTGCTCTATGTGAGAATCTGTGCGCCGAGCCGGACTTCCCCCAGATTTCCGGCCAGCCGGAGAGCACCGATGGTTCTAGTCCTGCGCTTCAGCATTGTTTTTGCGCTGATTTCCGCCGCCTGCCTTTCGCAATCCACAAGCGGATCGGCTTCTTCAGTGGCTGCCGGAGGAACCCTGCCACCAGCATCGCCTGCGAAGACCACCGAGAGTGTCCCGCCTTCTGCTTCTGCTGGCGCGCCGGTAGCGCCTGAACCCAATCCTCTGGGTGAAGCCCTGGCGCTTTACAGAAAGGGCAGCTTCGACGAGGCTATCGGCAAGTATCAGGACTTTTTGCGGCAACATCCAGAATCTCCGGACGCATATTCCGGGCTGGTGCGCACCTATCTCAAGGAGAAAAAGGTCGAACAGGCGGCGGAGTTTGCGGACAAGGGGATCGCCCAATCGGACTCTCCTCGCATGCGCTCCGCCCGTGCAGAGGTCTGGTTCCGGCAGGGCAAGATCTCTGAGGCTGAAAAAGAGTGGGTAGCGGTGATCAACACCGGATATCCCGAAGCCCGCGCCTTTCTGGGGTTAGCTCGGATACGGGATGCGATCGCCATGTACGGGAGCGCAAAGGGTTTGATCGACAAAGCGCGCACGCTGGACCCGAACGACAGCGATATTGAGGAGGAGTGGGTGAGCACGCTTCCTCGCGCCCAACGTATCAAATACCTCGAAGACTCGCTCGCTGGCGTCAACAATTGGAAGACCGAGGAGCGCGAAGGAGTACGAAACTATCTGGCGTATTTAAAAGAGCGCGCAAAACAGAAAGAAGAATCATGTCGTCTGGTGAGCAAAGTCACTGCGACCGAGACGCCTTTGACTCCACTTCTGATCGATCCCACCCATCTTCACGGTTACGGGCTAACGGTGGCTCTGAATGGTCACAAGAGTAAGCTGCTGCTGGACACGGGAGCCAGTGGGATTCTAGTCACTCGCGCAATCGCTGAACGTGCCGGCATCTCAAAGATCAGCCAGACTAAAGTGGGCGGCATCGGCGACAAAGGACAACGGAACGGGTACGTGGGAGTTGCAAACTCGATCAAGATCGGCGACCTCGAATTCCAGAATTGCGCCGTGGAAGTCGTCGAGCAGCGGTCGGTGGTTGGAGATGACGGGCTGATTGGCGCGGACGTGTTCGAAGATTTCCTCGTGGAAATCGACTTTCCCAATCAAAAACTCAAACTGAGCCAACTCCCGAAACGCCCGGGCGAAATTGAGCCAAGAGTTGCTCTCAATAGCGAGGAAGACAATTCCCACGATTCTGACTCTCCAGAATCAAGCGCCGAGGCCAAGGCAGGCGAGCACGGAGCCCCGGATGCCGGGACGACTGCGTCTGCCTCACGGTTTCGAGACCGCTATATCTCTCCCGAGATGCAGTCCTATACGCGCGTGTTTCGCTTTGGCCACGATCTATTGGTTCCCGTGGCGATCGGCAACGTGCCCTCCAAGCTGTTCCTCATTGACACGGGAGCCACGATGAGCTCGATCTCGCCGGCGGCGGCGCGGGAAGTGACAAAAGTTCATGGCGACTCCGACACGGTTGTCAAGGGCATCAGCGGCAAGGTGAACGACGTTTTCAGCGCGAACAAAGCGGTGCTTTCATTCGGGCACGTGCGGCAGGAGAATCAGGACATGATCTCCTTCGACACCAAGAACCTGAGCGACGACGTCGGAACGGAGATTTCGGGCTTTCTGGGTTTCACCACGCTCCGATT
The DNA here is from genome assembly GCA_050014115.1 of Candidatus Sulfotelmatobacter sp. Lineage (GTDB taxonomy): Bacteria > Acidobacteriota > Terriglobia > Terriglobales > Acidobacteriaceae > Sulfotelmatobacter. The sequence goes on from JBEKDY010000070.1 coordinate 10,603, forward strand.
TCTCGATATCAAGATCGATTATCGCGACGCCTTGATCGATTTTCGCTATGATCCCAATCATTTCGGCCGTTAGCCGGTTTTCCCAGGAAAATTACCGATGGCGTAGATGGAGTACTGGTGCGTGCCGCCCACTTTCCTGAACGCTGCGCTCTCGCGCAGCACATGCTCGAGCAACGGGTTGTGGTAGAGGACGTAAACAGGGCGCGGGTTCTGCCGCAGGCTTTGCTCAAGATTCGTTAGCGTGCGTTGGAGCCCGGACGCGGGGAACGGGTTGAAGAGATAAAGCACTGTGGGTTCCGCTGGAAAAGCGAACGCGGTGGCGTCAGCGCAGATGGATTCCAGCGCGAAACACTTTTGCGATTCGCTGCTGTACCTCTGCAGATTTTCCTGAGCGATCTGGTGCAGGGCGGCCAACAACTCTACTCCGAGAATGCGGCGGAAAGGATAGTCGGAGGCCAGCAGAAGCGTGCGTCCCTTGCCGGAGCCCAGGTCGATGAAAGTGAATTCCCGAACATCGAGAGCCTGCTGGTGAAGCGCTTCGAGCATTTCGTGGAATAGCGCTGGCTCAGTGGGCTGGTAAGGCGAGTGGAAAACTCCCAGCAGTCTGTCGTGCCAGCTTACGCCGGCGCTCGTGGTGTTGACGTGGTGGTCCCAGTCGTAGTCGGCGTCGCCGTAGCGCTGGCGGCGGCGGGCTGGGGTTGAGTCGCGGGCGAATTCCCACGTCACGGCCAGGAAATGTTGTGACGCCGCGATGCGGCCTTTCCGGGCGGCGATGTCGCTCCACCATTGGCAGGCAGTGCGGAGCAGGGTCGGGGGCGAGGGAGGGCTCATGGGATCGTGCTTGCCATCATAGCTGCATGGGGTGTCGACTAGCTTGGAGAGGAGTTCCTGAGATCTGAGGGCCATGAGGTGGAGAAGCGGCGAGCTGCCGCTCGCCGGACGGGCAAGAGTGCCCGTCCCCACACAAACCTCTTGCCCGCACTTTTTACTGGTCGGGGAACTTTGCTACCGGCTTGAAGCCTGGGGGCAGGCCTTGGGTGGCGAAGGAAAAATTTTCGGGATTTTTCAGCAGGATGCGGCCGTCGTGGTCCAAGGTGTAGGGATTGCCATCAGGATCTGCCGGTATGCCCGGCCACTTTTCTGCGGCGGCCAATTCCGAGATGCTGTTGGGCAGCCTTCCCGCTTTCTGGCCGAAGCGCGTGACTGCGGCTTGTAAATTGGTGACGTCCTCGTCGACCTTCAACGCCCGCAGGTGTTCAATCGCGTTTTGGCGGACCAGCTTGTCTTGACTCGACTGGTAAGTCGCGCTCCACATCATGCGGGCCGTGTCGAATTCGCCGGCGTGCTGAGCCATTTGCGCGGCCATGACCTTCATGAAAGGATGTGCACCTACTACGCGTGATCCGCGCTCGAAGGCGTCGGCGGCTTTGGCGTAGTCCTTGAGCTCCATGTAGTAGACGAAGCCCAGATCGTAGTAGAGATGCCATTCCTGGGGATTGTTCTGAATGCCGAATTCCATCAGCTGAATGGCGCGCTCAGGCTCGCCCGCGCCGAAGGGCGGCTTCGGGGCAAGAAAACTGGCGCCAAACTGGTAGGCCACGATCAGGTGCGGATCGAGCTGCGTGGTCATCTCCAGCAGCGGGGCCAGTTCGTTGTAGCTGAGCGACCGGTCATGAAAACGCTGGCCGAAATACTGCACGGCGCGAGTCCAGTAGATGCACGCCATCAGGCCGTCATAGCCGAGGCTCACCCGTTTCACGATTTTCGGCGAGCTGATGTAAAGAACGTCTTCCAGCGTTGCGCGCGGACGCAACTGGTCGACCCGTCGCAGGGTCAGGACGCTGGCCGCCGCACAGAGCAGGAGGCAAGCCGTCGCGATCACCGTGGTTCGACGTTGCGAGGTCATCGGCATTGCGTTCATTTCAGAACCGCATCAGTTTCGATGGAGAAAGGAAAAATCATTCACCACGAAGAACACGAAGTATCACTAAGGCTTTGCTGGTAAGGGCTTACTTCGTGCAACTTTGTGTCCTTCGTGGTTAATGATTTCTCTCCGTCGTCGAATCGACCGACTCCTTTCACTTTCACTTCACTTCAAGTTCCTGCGCTCGAAAATCAGCACCGCGCCGCTCAGCGCCATTCCGGCGTAGAAGAGCGCGTAGAGCGTGTTCTGCAGGATGAGTTGCCCGGAGGGCGCCTGTCCGTGCGCCACCAGATTGATCACGTTAAACGCGGAAAAATTCGGCACCGCGTAAGCCGCCCCCGTGGCCAGCCAGCGCGTAAGGCCATGGGCCATGCCGGCGAAGCCGCGCAGGTCTTCCGCGAAGCTGCCGATCACGAACAGCGAAAACGCGAACACGGCGGAAAGCAGCGGCGTGGAAAAAGACGAAAACAGAAGCGCCAGGGCGCAGATGATCAGGAATTCCAGCACTATGAAATACAGCGCGATCAAAATCATCGCGTCGGAACTGGTTAGCTTGTGCGCCACGTAGAACAGCGCGCCGAAAACGCCGATGGCCATGAAAAACGTGTTCACCACCAGCGTGCCGGCCAGGCCGAAAAACTTGCCGACGATGAATTCCCAGCGCCGCACCGGACGCGAAAGCACGGTGTAAAGCGTGCGCTTCTCGATTTCTTTCGACACCAGGCCGATGCCAATGAAGATGGCGATGACGATGCCAAACAGCGACACGGCGGTGAGTCCCAGGTTGATGACGACCAGGCGCTCGATCTCGATGGAGATTTGTCCCACGAGAATGGCCGACCCGGAGAGCAGCAGAGCGAACGCGATCAGGTTGTAGAGCACGCGGTCGCGCACGGCTTCGCGGAAGGTGTTGGAGGCGATGTGAATGATGCGCGCGCTCATACTGATCCCCCCACTGATCCGCCCACTGATCCCCCCACCGATCTCCCCGCGGTTCCCGCGCTGGTTTCGGCGCGCTGCAGCTTTTCGACGAAGTAGGCTTCCAGGGACGTGCGCAGCGGAGTGATGGCGATCAGGCGAAGGTGTTCGCGGCGCAACGCATCGATGGCGGCGTCCTGCTGATTCTCCGCCAGGACCGCGCGGATGGTCTCTCCGCTGACGTGACATTCCGCGCCCAGCGCCTTCAGCGATGCCGGGATCTGCGTGCCATGCCAGATCACTTCGATTTTGCCCTGCACAGTGGAGGTTAAATCCTCGACCGCGCCAACGCCGCGCAGTTCTCCTTTGTAGATGATGGCCACCCGGTCGCACAGAGCTTCCGCGTCCGACAAGATGTGAGTCGAGAAGAACACGGTCTTGCCTTCATGCTTCAGCTGCTCCATCAGGTCGCGCACATCGCGGCGGCCCAGCGGGTCAAGGCCGGACATGGGTTCGTCGAAAAATACCAGCTTGGGATCATGCAGAATGGCCTGCGCGATTCCGGCTCGCTGCAGCATGCCTTTTGAAAACTTGCGCAATTGCACGCCTTTCACATCGGTGAGGCCCACGCGAGCGAGCACTTCGTCGATGCGGCGCTTGCGGTCTTTGGCGGGGACGCCGGAAAGCTGCCCGTAATAGTTGAGCAGTTCGTGCGCGGTCAGGTGATCGTAAAAATAAGGCTGTTCAGGAAGAAAACCAATCTGCGCTTTCACTTCGGGGTCAGTCCAGTCGCGGCCCAGAAGGCGCGCCGATCCTGCGGTGGGAAATACCAGGCCCATCAGAAGCTTCAGCGTGGTAGTCTTGCCGGCTCCGTTGGGACCGAGAAAGCCGAAAATCTCGCCTTCTTCCACCTCCAGGCTCAGTGGATACAGAGCGCGTTTAGGCCGCTTGCGCCAGAATCCCACCATATAGGTTTTTTCCAGGCCGAGAATTTCAATCGCGGGCATGGCTGCTCCGAAAAGGTGAATATGGAATATTGCGCTTCGAGAAAATTATAAGCAATGCGGGCGAATTTTGAGACTGGTAGAGAGTTACGTCCGTCACCCTGCGAGAAGAATGCTCAGTTACTCATCGGGTTCAGCGCGTAGCAACTGGTATAGCTGGGCACCAGGGTGATCGTGCCCGCCGGTTGGATGCGTATGACGCCATCCTGAATGGCGCAGAGGGCGCGCGTGCCGAACTGAGCGCTGAGCGGTGTGCCGGTGGCGTAGAACTGGTCATTGACCGCGCTCCCGGCGCTTGGCGAACCGGTGGCGTTAAAGCTGTAACCGCTCTTACCGGCTCCCGCGCCGTTGGTGGCCAGATAGTTGTCGAGGGCACACGCGGTGGTAATGCTCGGAGTGCACGGTCCCGCGCCGCCCAGAGTGGCCAGAGCCGCCGGATAACCGATGGTCGGGTAAGTCGCAAAGTAGGCAAGTTCGGCGGTGTTGATCTGCCGCAGGGACTGGGCCGCGGACGAATCGTTGGCCGCCATCTTGGCGCGCATCAGGTTAGGAATCGCGATCGCAGCAATGATCAGGATGATCGCCACGACGATCAGCAATTCGATCAGCGAGAATCCCTTGTGATTGCGCATTTCGTTCCCGAAGCCCAACAACAGCGCCGTCGCAAATTCAGACGCTCGCATAGGTTGTTGCACGCAATGCACCAATCCGGTTGCCTGTAGCAGCCCAATGGTCATGTTGAACTGGCTGTGTTTTGTGTGACTTGCGGTAGCAACCCGCTGCTGCGGTGAAGGTGTGGATGAGCAGATCGGCTGAGGTTGACAATTTCTGTCAATCTGACTCCAGGAGCGGGAAAGACATTGCGGGAGAAAAAATGGGAAAAAACATAAAAAACATAAGGAGCAGCGGACTTGTGTCCGCTGCTCCTGGCTTGTACCCTCCCCGGGCATTTCGCCAAACTTGCTTATGCTAGCTCGCGAACGTTAGTTCGCTAGCGGGTTCAGAGCCTGGCAAGCTGCGTAGCTGGCAACGAGCGTGATCGTGCCAGGAGCCTGAGTACGCATCACGCCGTCATCCACCGCGCAATACGCCTTGGCGCCAGTGGTCGCGGTGATGGGTGTCGCAGTAGCCAGGAACTGGTTCGGAACCGGGCTGGCACCGCCGGTGCTCGGCGTCGAAACGAACAGGTATCCGCTCTTACCAGAACCAGCCGGGGTACCGTTGTTGGACAGGTTGTTGTCGATCAAGCAGGCCGTGGTCGTGCTCGGAACGCAAGCCGCGTTCACAGCGCCGCCCAGAGCCGCCAGGCTGGTGAAACCAATCGTGGGATAGGACGAGAAATAGCCGATTTCACCGGTGATGATGGAGCGCACAGAAGCGGCCGCCGAAGAATCGTTGGCTGCCATCTTGGCGCGCATCAAGTTAGGAATAGCAATAGCTGCGATGATCAGGATGATTGCCACCACGATCAGCAGTTCGATGAGTGAGAAACCCTTCTGTTTTTGCATTGGATGATTGTAATCCCTTCAGATTCAAGACCGTTTTGGAATGTCGTCTCTATGCTGATGGCACTTTGCTGGCCGTGTTGAGCGATGTGCATTCGTGGAGCTGTGAGCCTTTGTTGTCAACAAACCGTCGGCACATTCCTGGTGAAGGAGCCGCGCTGATCGATGCTCCTGCAGACAATATATGTCATGTTTCGAAGGCCGATGACAAGATTCCGCGTTGTTCGAGGCGGCGCAGTGAACGCGTACCAAATCGGGAAGGGAGGAGGCTGGCGCCGCACAGCGTGGCAGGAGTAGGCATAGGCTGGCGCTCCACAGTGGATGAGACTGAGATTCCTTCGACTTCGCTCAGGACAGGCTCCTCCGCGCGCAGGGCAAAGCGCGCCGTCGGGATGACAAGGCGCTGGCGGGATGACCAGAAGCCGTCCCATAAATGGGCTCGGGAAGGGCACGGCTTCCGGAGCCTGCGGGAAAACTCACAAATGCGTGCACTACCGTGGAAGAGCGGCGCTTCAGCGCCGCGTAAAGCCTCCAAAATCAGCGCGGGCTTTCAGCCCGGTGGTCGCATTTTGTGGCCACATTGGGTTTTTCCGCAACCTCTTCCAGCCGTGCCGCCCAGGCGCTCAGGAATTTGGGGCTTTAGCCTCTGAGGCTTCGCTCGTGTCCACTAGACTGAGGATTTATGAGATAGCCCCTAGGCGCTGACGGCGTGAAAAGGGTTCGGGGTGCCAAAAAACCGCCAAAAAACAAAAAGAGCAGCGGACTTTCGTCCGCTGCCCTTTGGCTTGTACCCTCCCCCAGGTACTTCGCCAAACTGATGTTTTGACCGTTAGTTCGCCAACGGGTTCAGAGCCTGGCAAGCTGCGTAGCTGGCAACGAGCGTGATCACGCCGGGAGCCTGAGTACGCACCACACCGTCATCCACCGCACAATACGCCTTGGTGCCAGTGGTATTGGTGATGGGTGTCGCGGTAGCCAGGAACTGGTTCGGAACCGGGCTGGCACCGCCGGTGCTCGGCGTCGAGACAAACTTGTAGCCGCTCTTACCAGAACCAGCCGGGGTACCGTCGTTGGACAGGTTGTTGTCGATCAAGCAGGCTGTGGTGGTGCTCGGAACGCAAGCAGCGTTCACAGCGCCGCCCAGAGCCACCAGTGCGGTGTAGCCAATCGTGGGATAAGCCGCGAAATAGCCGATTTCGCCGGTGACGATGGAGCGCACAGAAGCGGCCGCAGACGAATCGTTGGCTGCCATCTTGGCGCGCATCAAGTTAGGAATTGCGATAGCCGCAATGATCAGGATGATTGCTACCACGATCAGCAGCTCGATCAGTGAGAAACCCCTTTGTTTTTGCATCGGATTGTTTGTCCGCCCCTTGAAAGAAATTCAGACCCGTTTTGAAACCGCTCGCTATTTGGGAGGCAGTCCGTGGGCCAAACTGGGGGAACCTGAGGTTACGAGCCCTAACGGCCTGTAGTTTCAGCAGGATGCAAGAAAATCCGAAGGAAATAAGGTGAGGCGGCGGAGGATGTTGCCGACAATATGTGTCACCTTTTGAGGGTTGTTGACAGGTCGTAGCATCCCGAAACGGGATTTGGTGCAGGACGGGAAGGGATGACCACCCTTCTTGTCACCCTGAGTCCCGCGCTTTTCGCCCTACTCGTCCGTCCTGAGGGAAAGCGTCACAAACGCCTGCGACGACGTGAAAGAGCGGCGCTTCCAGCGCCGCGTCAATCGTCTTTTTGTGGGTTATGGGCTTTAGCCCCTCGTGAATCGTTCCCGGAGCCGCACAAGAACACGACAACGGGGGCTAAAGCCCGCGTCCTCGCCCCATTTCCGAACGCGGCCCTGGAAGGGCCGCTCTTCCACGGTGGCGCAATCGGCATAGCAGAGAGGGCGCAAACCGATGTCTCTTCCCGCAAGAAGCAGACATCCCCACGAACCCATGCAGTACGGGGCAGGTCCTTCGCTTCGCTCAGGGTAACAAGGCTGTCGGGATGTCGACGTGCGCGGAAGGGAGCGAAAAACATGTGCCCAAAAAAACATAAGGGGCAGCGGACTTTCGTCCGCTGCCCCTGGCTTGTATCCTCCCCGGATACTTCGCCGAGTTATGTTAGTTCGCCAACGGGTTCAGAGCCTGGCAAGCTGCGTAGCTGGCAACGAGCGTGATGACGCCAGGAGCCTGCGTACGCACCACACCGTCATCCACCGCGCAATACGCCTTGGTGCCAGTGGTATTGGTGATGGGTGTCGCGGTGGTCAGGAACTGGTTCGGAACCGGGCTGGCACCGCCAGTGCTCGGCGTCGAAGCGAACATGTATCCGCTCTTACCAGAGCCAGCCGGGGTACCGTTGTTGGACAGGTTGTTGTCGATCAAGCAGGCTGTGGTTGTGCTCGGAACGCAAGCCGCGTTCACGGCGCCGCCCAGAGCCACCAGGCTGGTGAAACCAATCGTGGGATAAGCCGCGAAATAGCCGATTTCGCCGGTGACGATGGAGCGCTCGGAAGCGGCCGCAGACGAATCGTTGGCTGCCATCTTGGCGCGCATCAAGTTAGGAATAGCAATAGCCGCGATGATCAGGATGATTGCCACCACGATCAGCAGCTCGATTAGTGAGAAACCCTTCTGTTTCCGCATCTCGATTTTCCCCTCGTATG
>JBEKDY010000071.1:0-17527 GCA_050014115.1 Candidatus Sulfotelmatobacter sp.
ATCGCCCAACAGCAGCTTCGAAGTCGACGTTGCCGTAGCAGACGTAGCTGGAGTCGAGATCGCCGGAGTTGAGGAAACTGCAGCTGACGAAGCCGGCGAAGACGTAGGGGCGGAGGCAGCAGCGACCGCCGTAGTTGAAGCCGGTGCAGTCTGCTCCGCAACGCTCTGGGCTGGCGCAGACGGCGTCGGCGTAGCCTGGGTCGATCCAGTCTGGGTCGATCCAGTCTGGGTCGATGCAGCCTCGGTCGATACAGACTTTGACGACACAGACTCAGTCGGTGCGGGCTGGACCGGAGCTTGCCCGGCATCAGAAGACGCCACGGTTTTAGGCTGCGGCACGGCGAATTCGCCGCACTGCTCGGCCGTGACATCCTTGTTGACGCTCACGTTGAAGTAAGCCGCGGAAAGATCCGTATCGGCGAACGCGGTCTCGGGCAGCTCCACCGCAGCCAGCGCAGTTCCGCCGGGCATGACGAAGTTCATGGGCAGCGGACTGGATGCAACCAGCTCGGTCGCCGCATTCCCGGTTTCAAGACCGTATTTACGCGGGTATTCGAACGTCACTCCATACGCCTGGTCCGCATAAGTCACGGTAGCGGGACGCTTCCTGACTACTTTTTTCGCAGCCGGCTTCGCAGGCAGCGCCACCGGAGCGGGCGTGTTGGAGCTGAGCATGGTGTTGGGAGTTGGATTCTGGGTTACGGGGATCTGATTGTTCGAGCTCACCGGCTTCGGCTCGTCTTTGGTGCAGCCGACGGTCAGCGAACAAACGATCAAGAGCGCGCCGAACAAAAGCGCGCCAGTATTTTTTCCCCACGTGATGGATTTGCGTGATTCGGAATTTCGTGATGTTGCGGTCTTTCTCTCTGCGATCTTGCTTGCGGAACTGAAACAATTGATACGGGTCATGGTTGGTCACCTCCTGCTGCTAAGCAGCGCAAGTGATAATGCATAACGGGTGCCAACTGGGAGCGCATTGATTCTGCTGGAGTTGGCGCAAGTAAACGCAGCAGAAGTTGTAGAGCGCGAGACACGCCGTGGACGCCGTGACACGCTCAACGGGAGATGAAAGCAGTAGCATTGTCAGCGATTTTCCGCCTATTCTTAAACCGTGGAGACTGACTTGACGACACTCTATCGACCGGTGGGAGAAAAAGAACTAGAACTCATCCGGGCCAGCGGATTCCGTTCATTTCCGCCGCGTTTGCCGGAACAGCCAATCTTCTATCCAGTACTGAGTGAGGACTATGCAACGCAGATTGCGCGCGACTGGAATACGAAGGATGAGCGCTCAGGATTTGTGGGATACGTGCTGCGCTTCGCTGTACGGACCGAATTCCTCAGCCGGTATGAGATACACGTAGTTGGAAGTTCGATGCATCGAGAATATTGGATTCCGGCGGGCGATTTGCCGGAGATGAACGCCAATATTGCTGGAGACATCGAAGTGACGTCCGAGTTTCGCGGGAAAACATGACACCGCTTATGCGTGCCGCGTTCGGCATTTCGCGGGCAAGAGTGCCCGCGCCACACTCGAACAAGGACAAAATCAAAGCGGCGGACAGAGTGTCCGCCCTACACGTCTACGCGGCCGCGATGCGGCGAATCAAGTCTTCCTGTTCGCTTTTGCTCTCCGCGCCGATCGTGAATGCGTCAAGCAAGCCGAGCGACAGGGCGAACTTGATGCCTTCGTCCTGACGATTGCGCAGCGCGCCCTGGCCGAGAATCTTCATCCCGACCACCGCTTTCCCGGCGGCTTTCATTTCCTTCAACACCCCAACCACCGTGGGCGGATCGGCGTCCATAAAAGCTCCCACCGGATTGATGCGGGCGAGATCAATTTCCACCCACGGAGACTTCGCCGCGGCGCGCAGCGCTTCGATGCTGTGGCAGGAGCAGCCGTGGGTGCGAATTGTGCCTTTCTCTTTGGCCTCGGAAAGCACGTCCATCGCGCCTTTGTAGCGCTCGGTCCAGTCGGCTTCGGTGATGCAGTGCATCAGGCACACATCGAGATAGTCCGTGCCAAGCTCGCGCCGAAAGCGATCAAGATCGGCGCGCATGGTGGCGGCGTCGCGCGCCCAGGATTTTGTCAGCACCGTGACTTTATCGCGCGGCACGTGCTTCAGCGCCTCGGCAACGTGAGGGTGGCTTCCATAAGAATCGGCGGCATCGAAGAATCGCAGTCCGTGATCGTAGCCGTTGAGGAGGAGATCGGAAAGGCCCTTCACTCCGAGCGCGGTCTGATGCGAATGATGCCCGGAGCCGACCGTGCCCGTGCCCATAGCAAGCCGGCTGGTCTTGATGCCGGTGCTCCCGAGCGTGACCGTGTCGGAAGCCGCGAACTTCGTGGGAAGCGACTGGGCGGCGATCGCGTCGAAAATGGCTTTGGACGAGAGCCACGCGGCTCCCACGCCGGTAGCAGAGCGAATGAGGAATTCGCGGCGATGCATAAGTCCTCCTTGAGTCGAGGCGCTTGAAAACAGATTACACCCAATCCGCGTTTTCGCGGAGTTCGCGACGACGCGCCGCGGAGATCGCGGAGGAACCGGCACGCTTCCTCGAACTTTCCGTGGAAGTCATCCCCTAAATGGTCTCGGGAAGGGCACGGCTTTCAGCCGTGCCGTAAAGAGCCGATTAAAGATGCGGGCTTTAGCCTCTGAGGCTTCGCTCGTGGTCACCCGCTGAGGCTTTATGAGATAGCCCCCGAGGAATGGACGCGGCAAAAACGAGAACGTTACTCGAATTGTTTGCGGAAAGCGGCGAGTTGTTGCTGGACGTCGGAAAGTTCCCGGCGCAGAGCAGCGACCTCTTCTTCCAACTGTGCTAGGCGATCGGCAGCGGACGAGGCGGATTGCGTTGAGAAATCTGACGCGGTCGATATTGGCAGCTCAGGAATCTGCGGCTCGCCCGCGAAAAGATGCATGTACCGCGATTCCTTCGTTCCCGGTTGTCGTGGCAAAACCCGCGCCAGCGGGGGCTCGCGCTGGGCGAGGCGATCAAGGGTCGAGACCACATCGTCGAGCCCCTCGAAATGATACATGCGGTCGGTGCGGCCGCGGAGTTCGCCGGGAGTTTGCGGTCCGCGCAGCAGAAGCACGCATACGATGGCGATCTCTCGCCGGTCGAAGTTGAACACTTCCTGCAGGCGGTGCTCGAACTTCGTGACGCGGCTGTCCGCGCCACCAGCCGGCCCAGCGAGCCGTTTTTCCTGCAGAGAAGCCAGCGCAGTGCGGACGGATTCTTCATCGAGATTCATGACCGGCTCACGATTATTTTTCTGGTTGCAGGCATTGACCAGCGCATTGAGCGAGAGCGGGTAATAGTCGGGCGTGGTGATATCTTTTTCGATCAGGGAGCCGAGGACGCGGGTTTCGATTTCGTTGAGGTTCACAATGCGAGCCGGAGGATGTTGTGCGTTCTGATTTTAATGGAAGGAAGTCCGGGAATGGCTGCGAGAACCTGCGAGGTCAAAATCCCCACTTCTCGCAAAGGAAGCGAGAAGTGGGGCACCCTACAGAGTTTATTTAGAACAGTGCGGTCGGGCGGCGCTTCCAGGTTTTGCCTTTTTCCTGCGCAATCTTTTCCATGTCGTTCACGTAAGCTCCGGCTTGCGTAAGCACGTGATGCAAATCGTTGCCGATGCTGATAAAGGTGAAGCCTTTTTCCAGGAACTCGCCAACGCGCGACGTGCCGAACAGAAACAGTCCCAGAATTACGTTGTTCTTGCGCGCATGCTCGATCAGTTTTTTCGTCGCGGCATCGAGTTCGGGCGAAGTGTACATGTGCGGAAATTCGTACTTGTTATAAAGACCCATGGACATGCAGAGATCGTTCTGACCGAGGAAAAGAATGTCAACACCGGGGACGGCGGCTATCTCCGCGATATTCTCGATGCACGAAGCCGTCTCCACCTGCAGCGCGATGATGCCTTCGTTGTTCCAGTTGCCGGCGTAGCCGAGCAGTCCATTCTTGTTCATGCTGCGCTGCGGGAAATAAACCGAGCGCGTGCCCACAGTCGGATACTTCGTGCAACTGATGGCCTGCCGCGCTTCTTCGGCGGTGTTGATGTAGGGGACGAGCACGCCATCGGCGCCCATGTCGAGAGCCTGCTGGATGCCGGGCCGGTCATCGTATCCCCCAACGCGGACCAGCGACTTGGCGCCGCCGTTCGCGATCCCGCTGAGCATGGCGGAAAGTTTCTCATAGCCCATGGGGCCGTGTTGCGTATCCACCAGCAACCAGTCGTAGCCGCTGTGCGCGAGTTGCTCGGCGACGGTGGGGCTGTGAGCGTTGAGGAACAAACCCATCCTGGGCGATCCTGCGCGCAGTTGTTTCTTGAATTCAGAACCGCTGAGCGCGGCATCGGGCATAAGGCGTTCCTCCTGGAGTTCGAGTCGGGTTCGAGTCGAATTTCGTAGTGTATCGCATACGGCGCGCAGGACGGCGAACCGCTCGAAATTTTTCGTGAACCGTGACCCCGGGACATTCTTCTGCGCGCGACGAAGTTGCCGGGTAGCGCTGCCTTGGTATAGTTAATTCCTGGTTCGTGTTCGAGTCTGCCGGAGCGGGCCGGTCGTTGGCCCACATTCTGCGCGGACATTCTGCGCGGACCAGGCGAGGAGTCAACTCATGCGTCTGCTTCTGCACTGGATTCTTAGCGGGCTAGCGGTTTGGATTGTGGCCCAGGTAGTCCCCGGATTTCACGTCAGCGGGCTGCTCGCGGCGCTGATCGCGGCCCTGGTCATCGGCTTCGTCAATGCCACCATCGGACTGCTCCTGAAGATTCTTACATTTCCATTAACCCTGCTGACACTTGGCCTTTTCTGGCTCGTGATCAATGCCTTGATGCTGGAGCTTGCTTCGGCACTGCTGTCGCCAAACTTTCAGGTGCATGGATTCCTTGCGGCCTTCATAGGCGCAATCCTCCTGAGCCTGGTGAACATGCTGCTGAAAGCCCTGGTCAGCCCCAGCCCCAGCGGCCCGCGGTAGGGCTGCGGCTGAGCAGCAAGGCAGAAGTCAGAAGTAGGAATGCAGAAGTAAAAGCAAGATCCAACTTCTGCATTTTGAATTCTTACTTCTGCATTAAATCCGGATTTCATTTCACGGCTGCTTCTGAGGCTTCTTCGGTTTGAGCGATTCCCAGTCCGCATTCGTGAGCAGCCGTCCCAGATTGCTGAATTCGCCAGCACCTTGGAGAAACTCGCCCCCATCCATGCGGATGATCTCGCCGTTGATGTAAGCGGAACCATCGCTCACGAGAAACGCGGCCAGATTCGCCAGTTCTTCGACAGTTCCGAAACGATGCTGCGGGTTGCGCTCGAGCGCTGCAACTTCAAATTCCGGACGCGGCAACACGCGCGAAAACGCTCCTTGCGTGGGGATAGGCCCGGGAGCTATGGCGTTCATGCGAATGCCGCGATTCCCCCATTCCACAGCGAGGCTACGCATCAGAGCCTCCACTCCCGCTTTGGAAACGGCCGATGGAACCACATAAGCCGAGCCCACAGGTGCATAAGTCGCGGAGATGCTGAGCACCGTGCCTTTGTGATTGGCTGCGAGCCATCGCCGTCCGCAGGCCATGGTCGCGTGCAGTGTGCCCATGAGCACAATTCCAATCACAGATTGAAACGCGCGCGGAGAAAGATCTTCAGTTCGGGAAATAAAGTTTCCCGCAGCGTTGTTGACCAGAATGTCGAGTGGGCCGTGCTTCCAGGTCGCATCGATCATGGCTTCAACCGAGTCGAGTTCGCGAACGTCGCAGGGGAGAGCGTGGATGCGGCCGCCCGTGGCCGCCGACAGTTCAGCCGCAGTTTGCTTCAGAACTTCTTCGCGGCGGCCGCAGATGTAGACCTCCGCGCCGAGTTCGAGAAAGCGCTGCGCCATGCCCTTGCCGAGGCCTGTGCCACCGCCGGTGATGAGGATACGTTTGTTGAGCAGAAGATCAGTGCGGAACATGAGTGCTCCCTCCGGCATTCTTATGCGATACCGGCAAACAGCAGATTCCTCGCCGGGCGTCGCCAGCTTCGGACCAACTAGAAGCTATCTCACAAATGGTTTCGGGAAGGGCACGGCTTCCAGCCGTGCTACCCAGCGACTGGCAACCCGGGCTTTAGCCTCTGAGGTTTCGCTCGTGTGCGGCCCTCGAGGATTTGTGAGACAGCTTCCAGACTATACGAGGTGGCGATGGCGAGACGCTACGCTACAAATCGCAGGCGACCCGAAAGCCATAATCCGCGTACTGAAATTCGGGCGGGATGCTGGAGCGGGCCGAGCAGCGCGCAACCTTCACGTGATGCCGCCACGATCCTCCGCGCGAAGCCTTGCGCTGGCCGCTCGCCGGGCCCCGCGGATTGCGCTCGGGCGAACTCGCGTAGTAATTCGGATCGTACCAGTCGCTGCACCACTCGTGGACGTTGTCGCAAATATCGTAAAGCCCAAAAGCGTTGGCGGCGTAGCGCGCAACCCGCTCCGGGCCGGACTGCCAGCGTGTCGCATAGTCGGGAAGCGAGTGGGGTGGTTCGTCACCCCAGGGAAAGTTTTTCTGTTCGAGGCCGCCGCGTGCTGCGCGCTCCCATTCGGCCTCTGTCGGCAAACGGTGGTTACGGCCAGTCTGCGCGCGCAGCCACTTGCAGTATCGGGACGCCTCCCACCAGGAGACGCCGGCAACCGGCTGCTGAGGATGGTTGAAATTCGCATCGTTCCAGAACGGCGGCGGCTGCGCCGCAGTGGCATGCAGGAAACGTTCATACTCGGCGTTGGTGAGCTGGGTCGCGGCCAGCAGAAACGCGTCAACCCATACGCGGTGCACCGGACGTTCGCAGTCCTGGCCAGAGTCCGACCCCATGAGGAACCAGCCTTCGGGCACGCGAACCAGAGCTGGCTCCGTGGCTGGCGAGACCGACGTGTCCGTCCGAGTTGAAGCGAGTGTCATGGCGCAGAAAAGAGTTTCGCCGTGTTTGCGTAACACTTAGAGTTTACCAGCCCCTGTCGGCCCCGTTCGGGATGACATCGCTCCATCGCATCGATCAGGTCCGCACTTTCCTGCGAACAGTTTGCCAGGAGCTAATTCTAAGTTGTTGATTCTGCGTGGTTCACACGCAAAGTGTTGATTCCACGTGGAGCCTGCCATGTTAACTTTAAGCTAATTTCATCGCCAGAAGCGATTTCACGCAGGTTTAGTCGTCGGACAGTGGGTCAGCTGGTCCCTGGCACTCGAATGCTTCCTGCGGGCTTGCAGACGCAATTACGGGCCATTCTGCGCCGGCAGCTGGACGCCGTTTTACCGCCTCAGAAAACCGCGTTCATAAGAATCAATCACTTCCACGCAGCCTCAACAACTTAGCCGGAAGTGAAACGGGAACCAGCCTTCGGCGACGCGAACCAGAGTTGGCCCCCTGGCGGGTGTCGTTGAAATGTCTGCCCGGTTTGGAGTCGCTGTCATGACGCAGAAAAGCCTGTTGCCGTGTCTTACCTGGCGGATTTAAAGTTTACTGCGCCGCTGTCGGAGGGTTGCGATGCCGAATGGGAAACTGCAATTCAAAGCGAGGATCGAGGGAAAGGAAGCGGGAGTGGTGGCCGCGATCACTCCGCCGGTGGATGTGCCGGAGATGTTTGGGACGCGTGCGCGCGTTCCCATCCGCGGGACGATCAACGGCTTCCCCTTTCGTTCGTCGCTGATGCCCTGCGGAGGACGCCACATGATGCCCGTGAATAAGATTCTGTGCCAGGGCGCGGGCGTAAAGCCAGGCGACACCGTGGAAGTAGTGATGGAGCGCGACGAGGCAGAACGCACGGTCGATGCGCCTCCGCAGCTGAAAAAAGAATTGGCCAGGAATAAGAAAGCGCGAGACAAATGGGAGACACTCTCGTTCACGCATAAGAAAGAAATGGCGATTTCCATTCGCGATGCCAAGCAGGAAGAAACGCGAACCCGGCGGCTCTCGAAGATCATGCAGGTTCTGACGACGAGCGCGAAATGGACGGGGTAACACCACGAAGCGTCTCCACCACCGTTGCAATATCGTTCTCCTGGAAGAGTCGGATGGCGGCGATTCCAGCGGCTCCTGCGTCGAAGCAGGATTGAGCGTTCTCCAGAGTGATTCCTCCCAGGGCCAGCACCGGAATTCCGGCGCGGCATGCTTCTCCGAGCATGTCCAGACCCGCAGAGCCAGCGCCGGGATAATCTTTTTTTTCGAATACGGGCGCGAACACCGCGAAGTCCGCGGCGTTTGCGGCGGCCTGGGCTACGTCTACTGGCGAGTGACAGGAGACCGCGATCACTGGGCTCCGTGGTGAGTTTTCGCCGGCAGGAGCCTGCCCTGAGCCTGCCGAACGGGAGCCCGCGCCACCCTGCCAGATTTGTCTTGCTTCTTGCGGGGGCATGTCATCCGAGCGCAGATGAACGCCGTCGGCCCCTGCCGCCAGGGCCACGTCCGTGCGCGAGTTGATGAGAAGGGCAGTTGCCAGTCGCCGGTGGCCAGTTGTCAGTTGCTGCGCTTTGGCGACAGCGTCGATTGCCTCGCACGCCAACCGTTCCAACTCGCGCGGGGAAAGATCCTTTTCGCGAAGCTGGATGTAGTCCACGCCACAGCGGGCGGCTTCGGCGATTTTATCGAGCAACTGGCGGCGGCGCGCAGGCTCGTCCCAGGCAAACGCGGCGCGGTCGGTGATGTAGTAGAGCAACAACGCTTCGGCCTGCCTCCGGTCTTAGCCTCGGGTCTTCGCGATCTCGGGCAGGACTTCGCCTTCTTTTTTCGGCGCGCCTCCGAGATGGTGCTTGGTCAGTCCATCGCGCAGGAACTCGAAAGCATCCTCGGGCGAGTCGACCACCTTCAACAGGTCGAGATCCCCCTGGGACACGGTGCCGGCATCGACAAAAGCCTGGAAATTGATGATGCGGTTCCAGTATTCGCTGCCGTAGATCACCACCATAATTTTCTTGGCCAGCTTGTCGGTCTGGGCGAGCGTGAGAATCTCGAAAAGTTCGTCCATGGTGCCGAAGCCACCGGGGAAAATCACCAGTCCCTTCGCCAGGTAGGCGAACCAGAACTTCCGCATGAAGAAATAGTGAAACTGGAAGTTCAGCGAGGGCGTGACGTAAGGGTTGGGATTCTGCTCGAAGGGCAGCGCGATGTTCAATCCGATGGTCTTGCCGCCGGCTTCGCGAGCGCCCAGGTTGGCCGCTTCCATGATGCCGGGACCTCCTCCGGTGGTCACGACGAAGCGGTGCCGGCGCGCAGGAATCTGGATCGACCAGGTGGTCAGCATGTGGGCGAGGCGGCGCGCGTCTTCGTAGTAGCGGGCCATATCCACGCTGGCATGGGCACGCTTGAGATTTTCTTCCTGTTGCGCCAGGGGCGCATTTGCTTCGTTCTTTTCCAGCGCCGTCAGATTCTTTGTCGCGGCGCTCTTTCCTTCGAAGCGCGCCGAGCCGAAGAAGACCACCGTATCCTGAATCTGCTCGCGGCGAAAGCGCGCCAGAGGCTCCTGATACTCGGCCAGGATTCGCAGCACGCGTCCATCGGGACTGTTGAGGAAGGTTTCGTTCTGATACGCCAGCGGCGCGGATTGGAGCGGGTCGGACTTAATAGGGTCGATCATGGAAGACTCTCGTTCTGAAAAGTATAAGAGCGCACTGGCGCAGCGCAACAGCATACCGGAGCCACTACTGATCGCCAGTGCACGCGTGAATGTCCTGGCGATTCCCATTGCAGATTTCAGATTGATGATTTCAGATTTTAAATCTGCAATCTGAAATCTGACTTCTGAAATGGCTTCAGCTTCTGCGCCATCCCTCGCTGATCGGATCCTCCAGCTCCCCAGGCTCTACCGATGCTCGTGGTAGTGGAGCGCCTCCCAGAAGCCAATCCAGATATCGAGCAATCCCAAACCAGTGCAAATGCCGCGGAAAAAGCCGCTCGAGACCAGGGTCCGCAGGCTGGGATATGAAAGCAGTAAGTAGTTATCCGTCCATTCCGGCGTCCAGGGAAGAATGATCAGCAGAACACCCGCGACCGCACTGATCAAAACAAAAAGGAAGACCGACGCGCGGTGCAGCCAAAGCTGCAAGCCTGGCAGCAAACCTGGCTCGGGCACGGGTGGCGACTGGTCGCCGGGTGCACGATCACCGGGCAGCCGATCGGAGGAGGACGGATTGGATTCGAGCACCGCGGTGCGAATCTCCGGCGCTCCCGGCGCGGGGCTGTCGCCTACGGCTGGGGTGCCGGACAACGGGACGCCGGACAAAGGCATCTTGGAATCAGTGCTCACGCGCAGCCCCGCGAAACCGGGCATAGAGTGGCCCGCGCGGTTCTGCAAATGGCAGGACGTTCGCGACAAGGGCGATAGGAACGATAGGGGGCAGAACCCATCCGACTATTCTACGACTTCAGGGCCTTGATGCGCTCGGCCACGTCGCGATAATCGATGTTGCTGCCGTAGACTTCCATGAAGTGCTTGAGCGCCAAGGTTTTGTCCCCGGCAGTCTCATGGGCGGCAGCGAGTTCGTAGTTAAGAGCGGTCCGGGTTTCCTGATCGATACCAACTACGCCGAGAGCCTTTTCATACCAGCGGATG
This sequence comes from Candidatus Sulfotelmatobacter sp., assembly GCA_050014115.1. Taxonomy (GTDB): domain Bacteria; phylum Acidobacteriota; class Terriglobia; order Terriglobales; family Acidobacteriaceae; genus Sulfotelmatobacter. Next base: position 10,576 of record JBEKDY010000071.1, read on the forward strand.
GCAGCCTCGGGCACGCCTTTGTCGAGGAAGCATTGCGCCAGCCAGGTGTAAGTCTGCATGATTTGCGGGAACGCGTGTCCGCGGTCCACCGACTGGCAGGCCTTTTGCAATTCTCCGATCGCTTCATCCAGCAGCCCCATTTCGCGGAATGCAATGCCCAGGTTGTAGTGAGTTTCAGGGTCCTCATCGGCCGATGCGACATCGGATTCCAGATCGTGCTTCAGTTCTCCGAACATCTCGGCCAAGTCGACGCCGGGTTCTTCTCCGAATGGTGACGCTTTTGCGGCCGCAGCGGGCGGGGCCGCGGGCACCGACACAGGCATGGGCGGTTGCGGCTTGGGCGGCTCGATCTTGGGCGACTCGATAACGCGCGGCTCGATCACCTGCGGAGCCTGTGCTGCAACCGCTGGCAAACTCGGCGGCGCAGCGGGAGTAACGCGCCCCATTGCCGGCGCCGCCGCCGCGGCACTGGCTGCCGGAGCGCTCACCTGCGGCGTAGACACAGGTCTCGGTATGCCGGGCGTTGGCTTAGGAGCCAGTTGAGGAACCTCTGGCGCAGCGACTGGAGCCGCGCTCAGGAAGTCATCGCCCAAAGACTCTTCAAGGTCAGCCACGAACTCGCCCAGAACTGGCGCGTGCTGCCCGGTAACGACTGGTTCCGTGTGGGCGACTGGAGCAAGTTCAGGTTCGGCGGCGCGAACGTGTTTCTCGGCGTGTGGCAACTCGGCCGGTTTCGCTACGGTGCCGGACATGAAGTTGTCGCCTAACGACGACTCGAGATCAGAAACAAACTCCTGCAACATTGCCGGCGCAGGTTCTTCCACCTCAGGCTCGGGAGCCGGCGCAGGCTTAGGTGCAGGCTTCTTCTTCGGCGGCGGCGCGGGCGCAGCTTTCACCACCGGCGGCGGCTCTACCTTAGGTTGCAGCACCGCGGCTTGCACAACTTCCGGCTCCGGTTCTTGTTCCGGGGCTGGGGCCGGTTCTTCGATTTCGACGGCGGCTTCCGGCTCCGGAATTTCGACTTCGGCGATTTCCGGTTCCGCGATTTCCGGTTCTGCGACCTCGGGTTCAGCGATCTCGGGTTGAGCGATCGCCGCTTCGGCGACTTCTGGTTCAGCGACCTCGGCTTCTTCGACCTCAGCCTGCGGGATATCGTCGACGGTGATTTCCTCGATCGACTCCTCCGCGTTGGCGGTCTCCGCTTCCGCGGCAGTCTGGGTTGCGGCTTCCAGCTCCGCACGCACCTGGTCTACGCGGGCATCATCTGGCGCCTGCGTCTGCAGCTTGGCCAACGCGGCCCAGGCCTGTTCGGGCAAGCCTTGCGCAAAGTAGAAGCGAATCTCGTCGATGGTCTCGTTGATCTTTTCGTCGCTGGGGAGCTCTGCCGCTTCCGCGGGTTCAGCGATCTCGTCTTCCGCCGCCGGTTGCTCCGGAGAGTCGGCTTCAACCGCGACCGAGTCTTCCCATTCCGAGGAAAGATCGATCTCATCGGTCTGAGCTTCGCCCTCCGCTGAGGGTACCGCGATCTCTTCAGCTTCTGCCGCTGCGGCCTCGTCGCCAGCCGCGGCCACTTCATCGGCCGGTGCCTCCGTGGGCCAGGGCGCGGCGACTTCGGCCTCCGCGATTCCCGCTCCAGGAGCTTCCTCAACTGCGAATTCCTGCGCAACGCCATCGTGTGCGAGCGCGACGTCTTCCTCCGCCACGGCTTCTTCTGACACCCCGTGCGACATCTGAACTTCTTCGCCAACGGCAACCGCGGCGGGCCCGGCGGTGCGTTCCTCAAAGCGGTCCGCGAGTTCGCCGTAACGCGTGGCTTCCTCCGGATATCCTGCATCGGAATAGAGAGTTTGCAGCGTGCGGCAACAGACGCCAGCCTCGGTAAAACGTCCGGCGCGAGTGTGCAAGGCAGCCAGGCGCTGGTTCAAACGCAAATCAGTCGGAGCCTGAGGCAATGCCGCAACCAGGGGGCCCAGGGCCTTGGCAGGCATGTTGTAGGAGATGAAAAGTTCGGCATCGGTCAGCGCCGAGCGCACGGCCAGCGACACTTCGTCCGAATAATGCTGATGAACCGAGGGAGCAGTCGCCTCCAGTTCGTCCACAATCACGACCGCTTCTTCCGGCGTGATGAGCTTCCTGGCGCCCGACGTCCCGCCCAGCCGCGCCAGCATCTGCTCGTAGTTCTGCAGGTGCATGGTGTTGTCGGGTTCGCGTTGCGACAGGCTCTGGTAGAGGTCGCGAGCCCGCACAAAATCGCCCGCCTGCACGCTGGCGTGCGCCAGTAACTCGGTCACTTCGGTGGTGTGTGTGTTTTCTCCCGCCTTGTTGAACAAGGCCAGCAACTTCTCGAGCGATGCGGGATTATCGCGTACATGCCCGATGATGCCGTGCAGATGGTCGAGGATTTTTTCCGGGTCTTCCGCCAATAGCCGCTCGGCATTGTCGTCGTAAACCTGCAGCGCGCTCTCGTATTGCCCGGCCTGCATCAGCGCATCCGCGAAATCGGAGATGGCCGAGAGGTCGTTGTGCACCGTGAGCAGCTTCCCGGCGATGGTTCCGGCATCGGAGAGCCGTCCCGCCTGCAGGTAAGCCTTCAGCAAATCCTTTAAGCCCTGGGGATTCGAATCCAGGTCCGCGACCTTGGTCAGCACGCCGATCGCGCCTTCGGCGTCGCCCGATTCCAGCAGGTTCTTGCCCTGCATCAGCAAGGCGTAGGCATTGCCGGGGTCGAGGGTGAGCATCCGGGTAAGGATTTCGTCGGCTCCGGTGAGCGAGCCCTTCGATCGCATGGTCTCGGCGGCCGCCGAAAAAATCTGCCATGCTTCGGTTTTCTTTCCCAGACGGACGTAGACTTCCGCCAGCTTGAGCCGCATGGTGGTATTTTCCGGATCCATTTCCAGGATCTTCTGGAAAATGCGCACCGCATTGTCGAGCTCGCCGGATTTCAGGAATTCTTCCGCCACCTGCAGGTACTGGGCCCGGGCGTCGTTGAAAAGACCCTGTTGGGTGTAAAGTTCCGCCAGCTTCAGCACGCTCTCGAGCGAAGGCTTGAGCTTGCTGATCTTCTTGTACATCGCGATCGCCTTGACCGTGAATCCCTGGCTGGCATAGGCGTCGCCGACAGTTTTGAAGCACTCGGTGGCTTTGTCGCTTTCCCCGATGCGGGAATAGAGGTCGCCGACGGTGTTGGCGACCGTGAGATCCTTGGGGTCATTCTTGAGGACTTTGTCGTACTCAGCGATGGCATTCTGCAGCTTGCCCTGCTGGACATACTTCTCCGCGCTGCTGAGAACCTTTTGCTTATTGAAGCCGAACAGCGCCATAGTCGGTGCGGACCCCAGTCCTGGTCTAACGTAGAAACGTGTAGCGTAGAAACGTTTTGCGAAAAATCGTCTTGCGTAAAACTATCTTTGCGCAAAACCATCTTGCCCAAAACCCGAACTACTCCGGGGCAAACGCTCCCGGCTGTCGCGAAGGGCAATCGTACAATTCGACGAGGAACCTCCGGACAAGGCCAATTGTACTTCCGGGCGTCATCTATCGCATGGTTACCGATGGGTTACCGGAGGTTACCAAAAGGGAGTGTACGAACGGGCTATGGGGTATTTTTGGCAGTTTAACTGTGCATTCGACCTTACTACCATTCAAGAAAGGCGCGTCTGGCACGCGTTCGGTCAGAGTCTTGTCTTTTCCGGCATTTGACCTAAGAAAGACGGAGAACTCTTGCGCGAGCCCGCCCTAGTATTAACGTAATATGTGTTCGCGACGCGCCATCGAATAGCTTTCCAGATACGCGCCTGGAGAAAACCTGGCGCCATAGCGAAACCGATTGAAAAGGCATCCACATTTATGACCTGGATTCGAACTGTCCCGCTGACCGAGGCCGATGAAAAACTGCGCAAGGCGATTGAAGGCGAGCAAGGCTTCTATCCCAAGGAATACGCCACGCCGGTGCATCCCGACGCCTCGGGCGCATCGTCGATTGTGGGATCGCATACGCTGATTCCCGACGCGCTCTATCACGCGTTCAGCACTTTCGGCGCGCTCATGTCGCCCGAGCTGCCGCTCTCGCGCCGCCAGCACGAAATGATCGCGACCATGGTCTCGATCACCAACCGGTGCGTGTATTGAATCGAGTCACACGCAGAGTTTCTGCGCAGGGTGACGTTGGATAAGACGCTGGTCGAGGCTCTGGAGAAGGACTACACGACTGCGCCCATCACTCCCCAGGAGCGCGTGATGGTGGACTATGTGGTCAAGCTGACCAAGGATGCGACCAAGGTGTGGAAAGACGATATCGAAGGCCTGCGCGCGGCGGGATTTGACGATCGCGGAATCCTGCAGATCACACTGATTGCCTCGTGGTTCAACTACATCAACCGCGTGGCCGATGCGCTGGGGGTAGGACGGGAGTAAGTTTTCCGCCCGGGATTGTGCAGTTTGAAAACTGTCCTGATGCCGCTCTTTCTCGAGACGATTCCACTAAACTTGAGCTGGATCGAGGCTGAGCTTCGAATGCCTCCTCGCCGCGACTCATGGCCGAATCGTTAGCAGAGTTCTTCTCTATAAACTTTCAGGCCCACCGCCTCGAGCGCGCCTACGGGCAGCGCCGCGGCTACCGCATGGAGTGGTTCACCTACGGTCAGGTTCTGGATCTGGCCTTTCGGTTCGCTTGTGAGCTAGATGCCAGGCAAATCGGCAAGAGCGACCGCGTCATGCTCTGGGGAGAGAACCGCGCCGAATGGGTTGCGGCCTTCTTCGGATGTGCGCTTCGTGGCGTGGTCGTCGTCCCCATGGACAACGGCGGTTCCGGCGATTTCGCCGGGCGCGTGTTTCGCCAGGTTGAAGCTAAGCTTCTGGTCTGCTCCCGCTCGCACGCGCAGGGGCCGCTCAACGAATTCACTACTGCGTCTCCCGCGCTGGTTCTCGAAGATTTGCCGCAATCGCTGGAACATCATTCTCCGGCTCAGATCGCGCCTGAAGCCCTCGGCCACGATGACATCCTGCAAATCGTCTTCACCTCCGGCACCACCACCGAACCCAAGGGCGTAATCATTACGCATGGGAACGTTCTGGCCAACATCGCCCCGCTCGAACGGGAGATGCGACGCTACCTGAAGTATGAGCGCTTCGTGCACCCGGTGCGTTTTTTGAATCTGCTGCCGCTCAGCCACGTCTTCGGACAATTCCTGGGACTGTTCCTGCCTCCGCTGCTGGGAGGGACGGTCATCTTCCAGGAAGAACTCAAGCCTTCGGAAATTATCCGCACGATCCGGCGCGAGCGAATCTCAGTGCTGGTCAGCGTGCCTCGAGTCTTGCAGTCGCTGAAGCAGGAGATCGAACGTGATCTCGAAGATCAAGGCGGGCTGAATCATTTTCAGCAGCGGTTCCGATCCGCCGAGGGCAAACACTTTCTGCGCCGGTGGTGGATCTTCCGAGATGTCCGTCGCCAATTTGGATGGAAATTCCTGGCGTTCATTTGCGGAGGCGCGGCGCTCGACCCGGAAACTGAAGAATTCTGGGGACGGCTCGGCTATGCCGCAATCCAGGGATACGGGCTGACGGAAACGACATCGCTGATCAGCGTGAACCATCCTTTCAAGCTGGGCAAAGGCTCGATTGGAAAAGTGCTGCCGGGGCGCGAACTCAAACTGGCCGAAGACGGCGAAATTCTGGTGCGCGGTGGCGGTGTCGCCGCCGGCTATTGGGACGGCTCCGGCCGCCACGACCTGACCGGCGACCAGGGCTGGTATCGCACTGGCGATGTCGGCGCTCTCGACGAAGACGGCAATCTCTATTTCAAGGGGCGTAAGAAGGAAGTGATCGTCACTCCGGCCGGCCTCAATATCTACCCAGAGGATTTGGAAGCCGCATTGCGCCGACAGCCCGAAATAAAAGATTGCGTGGTCGTGCGGGTCGACCGCAGAGGAAACGACCGTGGAGAAAATTCCGAGCCTTGCGCCGTCGTGATTCTGCGTGACGAAGGCGGGAATGCAGCCCGTGACGCTGCGAAGGGCGAGAGGATTCTCGAAGAGATCGTCCAGCGTGCCAATCAATCGCTAGCCGAATATCAGCGGATGCACCTCTGGTTGCGGTGGCCGCAAGAAGACTTTCCGCGGACCAGCACGCAAAAGCCGCGCAAGAACTTAATCCAGGAAGCCGCCCAGAACCACTTCGTCGCACGCGACTTGAAATCCGCAAGCAGCGCAACCGCCGGGGCAGCACCTGCTCCACTGGCCGATCTCATCGCTCGCGTCGTCGGACGTCCCGTTGCCAGCCTCCAAGCCGGCGCCAACCTTGACTCCGATCTGGGTCTCAGCTCGCTCGATCGCGTGGAACTGCTGGGCGCATTAGAAGACCGCTATCAGGTCGATCTCAGCGAAACACGCTTCAGCTCTGTTCGCACGGTAGGCGACCTCGAAGGAATGCTGCACGGCGGGTCATCCCAGACAGCCACATCGAAAGCCCAGCAGAAAGCCGCCTATCACTATCCCCGCTGGACGTTGCGCTGGCCCGCCACGTGGCTGCGATTCGCGGCTCATTACTTATTGTTGCGTCCGGCGATTGTTCTGCTCGGCTGGCCTCGAATCGAGGGCCGCGAAAACCTGCGCGGCGTGAACGGGCCGCTTCTCGTGGTCTGCAATCACATCTCCGACGTGGACTTCGCATTCGTGCAAACCGCATTGCCCGCTCGCTTTCGGCATCGCCTGGCCACGGCGACTCGCGGGGAAGACCTCGAAGCGTTGCGCACGCCTGCGGCGTCTCGTGGATTTTTCGCAGGTGTCTACGACCGGATGCTGTGGTTTCTCGGCGTCTGGCTGCTGAATCTTTTCCCTTTGCCGCGCGAGGCCGGATTCCGCCAAAGCTTTGCCTACGCAGGCGAAGCCGTCGACCGGGGCTACAGCATTCTGGTTTTTCCCGAAGGCCGCCACACTGTGGATGGAAGCATAAATTC
>JBEKDY010000072.1:0-17516 GCA_050014115.1 Candidatus Sulfotelmatobacter sp.
AACAACGGCGGCACTGTCGTGAACATGGTGATGAAGAGCGGAACCGACCACTTCCATGGCTCCGGCTGGTATTTCCTGCAGCGTCCGCAGATGGACGCCCGCGATTTCTTCAATCCCGAGCCCAATCCCAAACCCGATAGCCGGCGCGACCAGGGGGGATTCTCGCTCGGCGGCCCGATCATAAAAAACCGGACTTTCTTCTTCGTTGATTTCGAGAAGGTGAAGAGCTCCAGCGCGTCCAGCGGAAACGCGACCGTTCCGACCCTGTTGGAACGGCAAGGCAACTTTTCGGGGACATTGAACACTATCTATGACCCGAAGCAGCCTCTCGTTCCCTGTCCGCCGCCGACGACGCCCGGCGCGATGTGCCGGCCACCGGTACAAGGCGGAGGCGTCATACCAGCAGGAGAGCAGGATCCCATCGGAATCGGCGTCCTCAATCTCTACCCGAAGCCCAGCAACTCGAACGAATTCAATAACTACAACTGGACCACAACGGCGAATGCGCCGGATTACCAGTTCGATATCAAGATCGACCACCAGTTCAACGACAAGAACCACATCAATGGCCGCTACAGCCGGGACTGGAGCAATTACACGACTCCACTCACGCTGGGCGACGGCTTCGATAACGACGGGATCGCGAGCGGTGTGACCGTGGCGCAGAACGCTTCGTTCGAATATAGCCGGACCATCAACCCGCGGATTATCTGGACCAGCCATGTGGGAGTCGACCGGGTGCGTGAATTGTCGCTGCCGGGTATCCCGACCATCGCCAGCTTCAACGCCAGCCAGCCAGCAAATGGGCAACTGCCGCCGGTGTTCGAGCAGGCCAACGGGCTCGACCAAATGCCGACGTTTCTCATGCAGGGAAATTTGCCGTGGAATAACCTTTTCGATCAATGCTGCATTTACACTAAATTTGCCCACACTCTAGTGAGCTACTCGTCGCAATTAGTGATTTCCCGGGGATCCCACCTGATCAAGATCGGCGGCGAGCAGAGAATTTTCTATAACAATTTTTGGCAACCCAACTACCCGACCGGCTACATGACCTTTACGGATGACGTGACATCTCCAACTCCGAACAACGACACGGATGTAAATGGGAATACCACCGGCAACCCATTTGCCAGTCTGGCTTTTGGTTACGGCGACAACATCAACGCCTCCAGTCAGCTGGGGGTCACTCCTTCGGTGGCGAACCGGTCGCTCGAGACGGGGTTTTACGTCCAGGATGACTGGAAAGTGAACTCGAAACTCACCGTCAATCTCGGCCTGCGCTACCAGTGGAGTTCGCCCTATACTTCGCGCGGCAACCAGCTCCAATTCAGCAATTTCACCGCGGACAGTGGCGTCAATATCCCACTGAATGTTGTCCCGGCGACGGCCCCGCCAGGCACGTTCAGTACGCAGGCGACTCTGCAATCGGTGGGTGTGAATTTTCCCTCCTCCGAGGAGCTGATCGGCACGACACAGTTCGCCTCGTCAAGCATGAGGACGGTTCCGACCTGGCGCAAAGACATCGGGCCGAGACTGGGTTTCGCCTACCAGATCGATTCCTCGACGGTAGTGCGCGGCGGAGCCGGCGTCTATTTCGGAATGAGCCCAGCCACCAACTTCCAGTATCCCGGGGCCGCGTTCCTCAAGGACGCCAACATGTTTTTTACGAACAACGATTTTGCCACTCAATCCGCGACCCTGGAAAATCCCTTTCCCAACGGCTTCACCGGTCCGCAGGGCAGGCAGTACGGCCAGTTTGCAAACTGGGGCTATGGAGACCCGAACGATCTGGGCACGACGGCGGCGCGGGATGCCGAAATTTACCAGTGGAATCTGGGAATCCAGCGGCTGCTTCCCAGCCAGATCGTGCTCGGCGTGGACTACTCGGCCAACCGCAGCACGCACCTGCCCTGGTCTGGCACAAACAACCGGGATTTTATTCCATCGGCTCTGCTGGCGCAGATTTCGGCGGCGGTAACTCCCACAGACCCGACCTGCCAGACGGATAGCTGCGTGAGCAATTTTTTTCAGACCCAGGTCAGCAACCCGTTTGCCTCCATGTTCAATACCCCCTGCACATCGACCCCTACCAATCCTTGCTTCAACGAACCTAATTCGAACTACGGGGAAGCGACCCTGCCCCTGGGGAATTTTCTAAATAAGTACCCGCAATTCGCAGGGGACTTCGAGGGCCTGATGCTGGAGACCGCGAATTCCTGGTACAACGCGCTGCAGGTTCGGTTCCAGAAGCGCACCACGCATCACGTTAGCTTCACGGGTAGCTACACAATATCGAAGGCAACCGACTATTCTTCGGCGGGCAGGAACAACTGGGTGGGGTCGCTCGGCGTCGGCATTCCTCAACAACTGGACCGGCTGAATTTGGAACACAGTATCGGAGCCAGCGATACGCCGCAACGGCTCGCGGCTGCCGTGGTGGTGGACTTGCCCGTTGGCCGCAAGCAATGGATTGGCGGCAATATGAACCGAGCCGTCGATGCCGTGGTTGGAGGCTGGTCGATCTCGACCTTGCTCACCCAACAATCGGGGCAACCGATGGACCTCAGCATGTCCAACGCGCGCCTCGCCAACGGCACCCAGCGGCCCCAGGTTATCTGTCCCCAGCTCAGGACCCCCGGTGCCACCATGCACAATGTGGCCCTGCAATGGGCGAACGTAGGTTCGGGGATAGCGACGCCTTCTTACTTCAACTCGGGCTGCTTCGGAGACCCCGGCGATCAGAATCCGGGCAACGCGCCTCGCTATTTTTCCAACCTGCGGGTCGACGGCATCCACAACGCGGATCTCTCCCTTTATAAGTCGTTTGTGCCCAAGGAAGGCATGCGGCTGGAAGTGCGTGCAGATATGTTTAACTTGACCAATCACCCGCGCTTTGGGCAGCCGAATTCGGCCGTGGGAGATCCGCTTTTCGGGACAATTACCGGCGACGCCCCAGGCGAAACACCGCGCTTCTTCCAGTTTGGGTTGCGGTTCGAGTTTTAAGATTGGGTTCTAGCTTTGAGTTCTGAGGCCTGAGTTCTAACGCTGTACATCGCGGACACGGCCTCGTCAGGCTTGCTGCTGTTCTCCGCAATCGGCCCGGCTCAAGATACCGCCCCTTTACCGGAACAGTCCGCGGCGGACACCAACTTCGGCATGTCGGTCTACAAGGTTTTCCAGCCCGCGGAAAAAGTTAACGTGCAATTCCGGGCCGAAGGGTTCAATATCTTTAACCACACGCAATGGCGCGGCGTGAACAAGTATGCAGGTACGGCGAACTTTATGTTCCCGGCCTACGCTCACATGCCGCAAGTCCTGCAGTTTGCGATTCGTATAACATTCTGATCAGTAAATCTGCAGCCGCATGATTTGCGCGGGGCAAGAACCAGGCCACGGGACCCATGACCATCGGCGCGGTTGATATTGGGGGAACCAAAATTGCAGTTGGGATGGTGGATGAGAACGGGCGGGTCTTATCTAAAATGGAGTCGCCAACCGATCCCGAGCGCTACGCGGACGGCCTCGACCGGATCGCGACGATGCTGCGCGACACGGCCAAGAATGCCGGTGTAGAGATCTCGGGCATCGGAATTGGATCCACGGGACCGGTCGACCCCATCGCCGGGGAGTTTGGCGATGTCGACTTCCTTCCCGGATGGCGGCAGAAAAAGCCGGTGGCCGACCTGCACCGCATTTTCAACGTCCGCGTTGCCCTGGAAAACGATGCGGATGCGGCCGCACTGGCCGAGGCAAGTTGGGGCGCCGGCAAGCACAAGTCGCGACTGATCTACGTGACAGTCGGCACTGGCATTGGAGGCGGGGTTGTGCTCGACGGCGAACTTTACCGCGGCGTGGACGGCGCTCATCCCGAACTAGGCCATCACGTGGTCGACCCTTCCGGCCCGCCCTGTTCATGCGGTTTTCGAGGTTGCTGGGAGTCTCTCGCCGCCGGTCCCGCCATGGCCGCGTGGTTCAACAGCCAGGTTCCGGCAGATTCTCCGCGCCGCGACAGTGTCGGCGCCAGGGACATTTGCCACTTGGCGCAGCAAGGCGATGAACTCGCGCGCAAGACGGTCGAACGCGAAGCTTATTATCTCGGTCTCGGCCTTGCCAATCTCATCAATCTGTTTGCGCCCGACGCGATCGTGCTGAGCGGCAGCGTATTGAAGAGTTCGCTTCTGTTCCTCGATGGCATCCGCTCGGTCATCAGCCGGGGATGCCGGTTCGTTCCCTTCGAAAAGGCCGAGTTGACGATGGCGTCGTTGGGAGAAGACGCGAATCTGATTGGTGCCGCCCGAGTGTGGCATCATCGCTTCGAGCCCGGGACAGCTTAGAATCGGGAGGGGGACGTCATGACTACTCCAATTTCGCGGCGTGAGCTCTTGGCCAAGATGGGCGGGACGGCAGCCGCCGCCCTGGTTTTGAATTCTCCGCTTGCCGAAGCGCGAGCCCACACTCCAGCATCGCCATTCCGGGTCAGCGTAATCAACGACGAGATTTCCCAGGACTTCGGACGCTCCTGCGAAGTAGCCTCCCGGGAGTTTGGCATGGATTGGATCGAACTACGCGGCATGTGGAACAAGAACATCGTGAACCTCGATGCCACGGAAGTCGCGGAAGCGCAGCGCATTCTCAAGAAATACGAGCTGCGCGTCACCGACATTGCGAGCCCGCTTTTTAAAGTGGACTGGGCCGGAGCTCCGCGCTCGAAGTTCAGCGAACCAAACGATTTCAAGGCGAGCTTCACCTTCGCCCAGCAGGATGAAGTCTTGGAACGCGGAATAGAAATGGCCAAGGCCTTCGCCACGGAACGCCTTCGTTGCTTCGATTTCTGGCGACTGGACGACCCCGCGCCCTATCGCGCAGCAATCAACGAAAAGCTTCTGGACGCGGCTACCAAGACGGGCAAGAAAGGAATTACGCTGCTCCTGGAGAATGATTCCGGACTCAATACAGCCACCGGCGCCGAAGCTGCGAAGGTGCTCAGCGCCGTGCAGTCTCCGCATTTTATGTTGAACTGGGATCCGGGCAACGCGGCGGCTAGCGGCGAAAAGCCCTTTCCTGACGGCTACAATCTGCTACCCAAAGAGCGAATCGGACATTGTCATTGCAAGGACGCCGTGAAGAACGCCACGGGCTATGGCTGGGCGCCGATGGGCGGCGGCATCGTGGACTGGCTCGGACAATTCCGGGCGCTGAAACGCGACGGTTATCACTTCGCGGTGAGCCTGGAGACTCATTGGCGCGGCGCCGGCACTCCGGAAGAGTCTTCGCGGCAAAGCTGGGCGGGAATGAAGGCTTTGTTGCAGAAGGCGCAAGCGTGGTGACCTGGCCCGCTCCAGTGTGATCGGTGTGAGGGTTTCTGAAAACGAAGGATTTCTATGGGTAAGAACAGCGAAGAAACGTCCAGCGCGCCTACGCGGCGCGAATTCCTGAAGTTGTCAGCTTTAGGCTTGGCAGCCACCACCGCCGCTCCCACCTCCGTCTTTGCCAGCCAACCTTCGTCGGCAGTCCCCAACGGCGAGATCGAGGTTTGGGTTACCGCTGGCGAGAAACGCTGCGCACGTTCCAAATCAATCTCATGGCAGCCAGCCTCGGAAGCACTTTCCCCACAGACCATCGCGCTCGACCCCGCTACACAGTTTCAGGATATTCTGGGCTTCGGCGCTGCCTTCACCGACGCGTCCTGCTATACCTTCAACCGTCTCGCCCCGGCAGTGCGGGAAGAGCTGTTCCACGAGATGTTCCATCCATCGCAGATGGGGCTGAACGTTTGCCGCGTCTGCATGGGCTCGAGCGACTACTCGACCAGCCTCTACAGCTACGACGACGGCGCGCCCGATCCAGATTTGCAGCGCTTCTCCATTGACCACGATCGCGCATACATCCTGCCCATACTGCGCCAGGCGCGCCAGATGCAGCCGGACTTATTCCTTTTTGCCTCGCCCTGGAGTCCTCCGGGATGGATGAAGGCCGGCGGCTCCATGCTGGGCGGCTCCATGCGCCAGAAATACCTGCCCAACTACGCGCAATATTTTCTGAAGTTTCTGCAGGCCTACGCCGCGGAAAATGTTCCTGTGCAGGGTGTGACTCCGCAAAACGAAGTCGATACCGACCAGGACGGCAGAATGCCGGCCTGCATCTGGGCGCAGGAATATGAAATCGCATTCGTCCGCAATCATCTCGGTCCTTTGCTCCGCAAGAACAACCTGGACACGCAAATCTGGATCCTCGATCACAACTACAACCTGTGGGGCCGCGCAATGTGCGAGCTTGATGATCCGGAGCTGCGCGAGTACTGCAACGCAGTCGCGTGGCACGGGTATGTGGGCGGGGTCGAGATGATCGACAAAGTTCACGACGTGCATCCCGACGCGAGCATGCACTGGACCGAAGGCGGCCCCGATTACACCAGCCCCAACTATCAAACCGACTGGACGAATTGGGGAGCGACGTTCAGTAGAAATCTGCGCCACTGGTGCCGCTCGATTACTGCGTGGAATTTCGCGCTCGACGAGCACGGGAAGCCGAACATTGGCCCGTTCCCCTGCGGGGGAGTGGTCACGGTCGATTCGAACACGCGAGCGGTCACACGCAGCGGCCAGTTCTGGGCGCTCGCGCATTTTGGCCGATTCATTCGCAGGGGCGCGTGTCGATTCGATTCCCAAAGCACAGTGCCCGATCTGCACCACGTCGCGCTCGAAAACCCAGGCGGTTCAAGCGTGCTGGTGGTCACTAATCCCGGAGCCGCGCGATCGGTCGTTCTGCAAATGAATGGCGTGCAGGCAGACTTGTCCCTGGATCACGACTCCCTGACGACGCTGGTCTGGAAATGACTTCGCGGTTCGAAAGCGCGGCGCACTGGAAGACCGGGTTCAAGCATCTCATTCTCCAAGCCCTGTCACCTTGCCGCGCAGCACAGTGATCGATGCTTTCGGCAGAGTGAAGGTCGTTTGCGAACCCGCCTCCACCGTCGAGGCCACCGGAGGATGGTCCGGGTCGGCATGGCTGTTCGGCCCGTCGTTGATCCACACGTATTGCTCGCTGCCGAACGTTACAAGGGCAGTCGGTCCGGAAAAGAATGCCTCTTGCTTATTGCGCCCGTCCTCAAACTGCACGCGAACCGTGTGCGGATTCGTTTCGTCGCGGTTGACCAGCATCACCGACCAGTTCCCGTCGGGCCGGCGCACCGCGTAGGTAGTGACTAACTCATTGCCGTCGGCATCTCTTATCTCCACCGAAGATGGATACATGTGGTGCACGCCTGCGCGATGTTGCACCCACTCCAGATTGATCATGTGCGCGGCGAAATAAGGCGAGGTGTATCCCTTGATCTCATAGTGCTCATTCGAAACAAAATTTGACCACGACGCCCAGCCCAGACAAGACTTCTGCACGCCCTGGGGCTGAATCGGCGAGTGGTAGAAGGCCGCGCCTCCGCCTTCGAAAAACGATCCCACATTATCGGCCAGCCACAGCGCTGCGAAAATCGTAGTCATCGGCCCGGTGAGTCCCGCGGCTAAATGGTTTTCCGTCACCATCAACGGCACGTCCTTCGGCACGCCGTCGTCTCTCCACACTTGCAGAATGTGCTTCATCAGCCGCGGCTCGCTGTACAAAGTCTTCCATGTAATGTCGCAGGGTTCGAAGGGATAATGCTCGAAGGAAACAAACGCAAGGTCGGCGATGCGGCCGTGGAATTTTAAATAGTCGATGAAACGCCCCATCCACGAAGTGCGGCCCTGCGCGTCCGGCCATACGTGGATGTCTTCGTTCACGCCCTCAAAAACTGGCCCACCCAATTTCAGTTTGGGGTCTACCTGATGAATGGCGGTCGCCCACTGCAGGTAAAGAGCAGCATAGTCTTCCGGCATGGCGTGCTTGCCATCCGGCTCTTCGCCCATTTCGATGTATCCGATGCGGTAGCCTCGCCGCTCGATATATGCAATCTGCGCCGCTGCGTCATCAGGCGTCCCATAGAGCAGAGTCACCGGAATCATCGCCGGCAGATTGTTAGTGAGGCCGCTGCTGAAGAAAACATCAAAGCCGCTGTGCTGATTACCTCCGCCGTCGTTGATGTCAGCCGCGGAATGCCAGGGATCGATTGATGAAACACAGAATGTCGTCAGCTTCTCGCGGGGTTCTTTCGTGACCTCGACAAACGCTCCGCTGCCGTCCATGGCGCCCGCCGCGATGTGCTGGATGGCATAGCCCACGCAGTTGCGGACGTCGCTCGATCCGTGCTCGTCGCATGTGTTCGAAGACTCCGTCATCAGGATGCGCAGAAACCGCGTCGGGACCGGCGTGTCGGCCAGTTTCAAAGTCACCGTGCCGCCTTGCGCCTTCTTCAGCGCGCCAGACGGAAAGATTTTCCAGTCGCCCTTGGGGCCGGCGTCAAAATCAAGCGCATCCCCGCCCGTCCAATATTCCACCTGATAAGTAGTTGCGTAAGGGCTCGCCCAGTCGATCCGCACAGCGTTGACCGGCTTTTCCGCCCTCAGGTCAACCACTACCCACTGCGGGTGCAGGGCATCGCTTTCGCCAGTGAACCTGCTGGTGAGGTATGGATTGCTTTTCCAGTACGTCAGGTTTGGCCCCTGCACCGGGCGATCTCCGCTGGTGGCAAAGCCCCGGTGCGGCAGCGCATAAGCGAGTATGTAACGGATGGGATCTTTAAGGTCCGTGCTCCCCGTGAAGTATCCACTGCGATGTGCGGCGTCGCTCCACGTGCCGTTTTCGTTCCAGTGCCATGCGGCCATTCGCAGTTCGGTGTTGTTCCGGTAAGTGATCGGGCCCCAACCCGCCGAAAGCGACTCCTGAATAATGTGCGGTGTGTAAACCCTGTCGATGTCCATGCGAGAGAGCACATCGATCGAGCTCCCCAGCGCGCTGTCGGGATCGAACGAATTAATGATGTGACTCGGCGTTGCGTCCACGTGAGCGACAGCCGGAGCGGTTTGCGCCGACGCCGAAACACTTCGCAAGATGACGGCCGTAAGAATGAAACCGCAGAAAATGAGAGCGAGAGAGGGCTTGGCTGACGAGGGCATCATGTCGGCAGAAATCATAGCACTGGCGCGCGCATTCTCCGCTGCGGGTTCTGGCGGCATTCATCTGACTGCACTACTCCCAATCTTTCATTCAGGCGCACGGATTAAGGACGCAGACCGATTGCGTCATCCAGAGCACGATCACCTGCCTCTAGTTTTCTGATCGCACCCACCCCTCGCCCTGGGTTTCCACGAACTCTCCATTACCTCAGTAATTAAGCAATTCCAGCTGCATCCTTCACAATTTGTTCTATCTGCAGTCAGGTAGGGAGATTGCCGTTTTCGTGTCGACGCCTCATTCCATGACGTCTACGTGCGCCTCGCCGCTGCTTCGCGTTCGTGGCCTGACCGTGAGCTACGACGCGCACAGTCAGCAGCCCGTTCCCGCTTTGCGCAAGATCGACCTGGATATCGCTCCCGGAGAGGTCGTCGGCATCCTGGGAGAATCCGGATCAGGCAAAAGCACGCTCGCGCTTTCCATTCTCGGCCTGCTGCCGGAAAGTGCAAAAGCTGAAGGGTCGATTTTTCTCGAGGGAGAAGACCTGTCCCGTACGCCCGAGTCGCGCTGGGCGGAAGTTCGCGGCGCAAAGGTGGCGATGATTTTCCAGGAACCCGGCCTCTCGCTAAGCCCCGTGATGCGTGCCGGAGATCAGATTAGCGAGGTCATCCGGGCGCACCGCAGCGGGAAAAGCAAGCAGCGCAAAAAGGAAGTCCAGTCCGCGCTCAAGGATGCCGGAATCACCGATGTGAACCGGATTTGCCGGGCATATCCCCATCAACTCAGTGGAGGTGAACTTCATCGAGTTGCTATCGCCCAAGCCCTGGTCTGTCGACCCGCTCTGGTGATTGCGGACGAACCCACGCGGTCTCTCGACGTGACTTTGCAATCAGAGATTCAGAATGCTCTGCGCGATATCAATCGCAAATACGGATCGGCGCTCCTCTTTATTACACACAATCCAGCTCTGCTGGCCGGCTTCGCAGATCGAGTCCTGGTGATGTACGCCGGCCGTATCGTCGAAGCGGGCCCCGTCGCACAGGTGTACCGCAGGCCGCTTCATCCCTACACCAGAGGTTTGCTGCAGTTGGTTCCCGAGCCACTGCAACATTCGGATCACATCTCAGGTTTCGCGCAGCGGGAACGTCTCCCTGCAATTCCGGGAAGTCCAACCAGGTTCGATCAGTTGGGTGGGGGATGCTCTTTCGAGCCGCGGTGTTCTGCGAGAACCGCAGATTGCCACATCGAATCCCCCGAGGAAATCGTGCCGGAACCCGATCGGCGAGTGAGTTGTTTCAACTATGGGAATTGAAACAGCAGCCACGCGTGCGCTTCAGCCCGCACTGATGAGAGTGCGCGGGTTGAGCAAGCGATATGTGCAACGCACGCCGTTCTCGCGAAATAAATTCGCGATTGATGCCCTCGTGGACGTCAATTTCGAAATCACCCCCGGCTGTCTGACCGCGCTGGTCGGCGAATCCGGTTCAGGAAAATCTACGCTGGCAAGTTGTTTGGCGATGATAGAAAAACCCGACTGCGGCGAGATCTGGTTTGAGGGCAAAGAAATCTCGCACTGGAGCCACCGAAAACTCGCGCCACTGCGCCCCAAAATTCAAATGGTGTTCCAGGATTCCGCGGGAGCGCTCGATCCGCGCTTCTCCGCGGCCCAAATCATTGAAGAGCCGCTGGAAATCCAGCATCGCGAACGCGGGCAACAATTGCGCGCGCGGGCTTGCGAATTGATGGTAGAAGTTGGCTTGTCGCCGGATTGGGCAAACCGCTCGCCCTTGCAATTGAGCGGCGGCCAGCGCCAGCGCCTGGCGATCGCTCGGGCAATCGCGCTCACGCCATCTTTATTGATCCTCGATGAATCGCTTTCCGGTTTGGATCTGTCGACCCAAGCCCAAATCCTGAATCTTCTCCTCGATCTCAAAGCAACCCATTCTTTGACGTGCCTGCTGATTTCCCACGATCTCAGTCTTGTAGGCCAAGTCGCCGATTTCGTTGCAGTAATGCACCAGGGCAGAATTGCCGAACATGGATCAACTTCGCAGGTGTTGCGCAGTCCCCAACATCCGCAGACTCGCAAATTGTTGGCATCCGTCCATGTTCTGGAGTCGTCTTTTCGGACAGCCCGAGCCGGTGGTCGAGCATGAAGCTGAGCACTGCATCGAAGATGTGGCCGAGCATGAAATATCTCGAACGGCGCGTGATTCACGCGATTCTGCTGCTGATCGGCGCCTCGGTTCTTTCTTTCCTCTTCAGCAGCCTCGCCCCCGGCAGTTTCTTCGATGAGATGAAATTAAATCCTCAAATTTCCTCAGACACGATTGCCGCCTTGCGATCGCAATACGGACTGGATCAACCGTTGCCGGTGCGATATGTCCGATGGGTCAAGTCGGTTCTCCGCGGAGAATGGGGCTATTCCTTTGCCTACAATCAGCCCGTCAGAAGTCTTCTCATGGTGCGCGCCCGAAACACTTTGCTCCTCACCACGCTTGCCATGGCACTGGCGTGGCTGATTGCTGTCCCAGTTGGAGTCTGGGTCTCGAGTCGCCGCGGCCGATGGGACGATCAACTCGCCTCCGCAAGCACCTCCTTACTTCTCTCGGTGCCGGAACTCGTTCTGGCTCTCGGCCTTCTTTACCTCGTCATCCGGACCCACACGTTGCCTGTTGGCGGAATGGTCTCCGCCCGATTCGATCGTCTCGGTTCCTGGGGACAGGTAAGTGATTTGGCCGCACATCTGATCGTTCCCGTGACCGCGCTGGTACTGGCGAGTCTCCCGATTCTCGTCCGCCACGTGCGCGCGAGCATGATTGAAGTGCTGCAAGCGCCGTTCATCCAGGCCGCGCGCGGACACGGGATCGCCCGGGCCAGACTGCTCTTCCGTTACGCGTTGCCCGCCGCCGCCAATCCGCTGATCTCTTTATTCGGGTTGTCCGTCGCTGGATTGCTCAGCGGGTCGTTACTGGTCGAGGTCATTACCGGCTGGCCCGGACTGGGCCCGCTCCTGCTCGAAGCTTGCTTCTCTCGGGACATATACGTTGTGATTGGCGTGGTGATGGCGTCCACCTTGTTCATGATCTTCGGCAGCCTCCTTGCCGACATCATGCTGGTGGTCGCCGACCCGCGCGTCCGAACGGATCACGCATCGGATCGCGCATGAAGAGCAAGAAAAAACTCATTGCCGCCGCAATCGTTCTTCTAGCGCTGCACCTGGCGATATTGCTGGCAGGATTCGTCGCTCCCTATCAACCCGCCATGCAAAATCGAGATTTCCCTTACATCTCGCCAACTCGCCTCCATTTTGTGGACGCTCGCGGACACTGGCATGTCCGTCCCTTTGTTTATCAATCGGTCGCTCGTCCCGACAGCCTCTACGAATACACCGAGGCCCGCGACCAGAAATATCCCGTGCATTTCTTCGTCTCCGGCTCCGAATATAAAATTGCCGGCGGCCTGCCATCCCACACGCATCTGTTCGGCGTAGACGCTCCCGCGCAGATATTCCTCGCCGGCACCGACAACTACGGCCGCGACCAGTTTTCAAGAATCCTCTACGGTGGTCAGATTTCCCTCGCTGCCGGCCTCCTCGCCACTGCGATCTCGTTGCTCCTCGGCGTGTGCATCGGCTGCATCTCAGGCTTCTATGCCGGCTGGATCGACGAATCCGCCATGCGCCTGGCCGAACTTTTTCTCGTCCTGCCCTGGCTTTATGTCCTGCTGGCCGTCCGCGCATTCCTGCCGCTGCACATCAGTCCGTCACAAACGTTTCTCTTGCTGGTCGCGGTGATTGGCACCATCGGATGGGCGCGTCCGGCGCGCCTGGTGCGAGGAATCGTCCTCAGCGCCCGGTCTCGAAAATATGTAACCGCCAGCCGGGGCTTCGGCGCATCGGACGCCTACATTCTCCGCCGCCACGTTTTACCGCATACCTACGGCACGCTGCTCACCCAGGCCGCTCTGCTGGTCCCTCAATATGTGATCGCTGAAATCACCCTGTCTTTTTTCGGCCTGGGCCTCAGCGAGCCCATGCCCAGCTGGGGAAACCTGCTGGCGAACTTGCAACAATACAACGTGCTGGTGTCTTACTGGTGGATGTTCGCTCCCGCACTCGCTCTGGTACTTGTCTCTCTTGGTTACCTCACAGTGGCGAATGCTTTTCACCAGCAGTTACAATCTGGCTCAATCTAATAACAGGCCCGCGGATCCCACATATGCCCCGTTTGGGTGGTCTCGCCGCTCTCTTGCTCGCCGCGGTTCATTCCTTGGCGTTTTCTTCACCGCCGCAGGCTCCGCAACACGGCGAAGAGCTACAAATCACTGACAACGAAGTTGGCCACTACGGCGGCGTCCTGACCGTCGGTCAGCGCAGCGAGCCCAAGACGCTGAATCCCGCAACCGCCGCAGACGCGCCTTCCCGTGACGTAATCGGCCGCCTGACGGCCGATTTGATCCACATCAACCGCGCCTCGCAGCAGACCGAACCCGCCCTGGCCAAGTCGTGGACCATCTCCAAAGATGGCCGAGTGTTCACCGTGAACCTGCGCCACGGCCTCCACTTTTCCGATGGTCAACCCTTCGATGCCGATGATGTTGTATTTTCTTTCGAGGTATATCTCGACGAAAAACTGCATTCGCCGCAACGCGATCTTCTGGTCGTCGGCGGAAAACCGATCACGGTCCAGAAGATCAATCAGTACACCGTCCGTTTCACTCTCGCGGAACCCTATGCCGCGGCCGAACGCATCTTTGACAGCCTGGCGATGATGCCGCGTCACCTCCTCGAGAAGTCATATCAGGAAGGCAAGTTCGCCCAGGTGTGGACGCTCAACACGCCTCCCGCTGAAATCGCAGGCATGGGGCCGTTTCGCCTGAAAGAATATGTCCCCGGCCAGAAAATCGTACTCGAGCGGAATCCCTATTATTGGAAAGCTGACCACGACAATAATCGTCTCCCCTATCTCGACGAACTTGTCTTCCTGTTCGTCGGGAACGAAGACGCGCAGGTTCTGCGCTTCCAGGCCGGCGATACCGACATTATCAGCCGCCTCAGTGCCGAAAACTATTCCGTGCTATCCAAAGACGCGGCG
Organism: Candidatus Sulfotelmatobacter sp.; assembly: GCA_050014115.1. Taxonomy (GTDB): domain Bacteria; phylum Acidobacteriota; class Terriglobia; order Terriglobales; family Acidobacteriaceae; genus Sulfotelmatobacter. The sequence continues at coordinate 14,148 of JBEKDY010000072.1, forward strand.
AACCGGGGCATTGAGCTTTTCGATCTCGGCCCCAGCCTCGAATACAACTTCCTGGTTTTCAACCTCAACGACCTCGCATCCAAGAGCCTGGCGGAGATTTCCGCAAAGCAGACGTGGTTCAAGGATCTCAAATTTCGCCAAGCGGTCTCTTCAGCTATCGACCGCGACGGCATCGTCAAGCTGGTGTACGCGGGACGCGGGACCGCACTGTGGGGAAACGTAAGCCCGTCGAACAAGCTGTGGGTCGATCAAGCTCTGCCTCACCCTGCACGCTCCGTCGATCACGCGCGGGACTTGTTGAAGTCCGCAGGATTTACCTGGAAAGGAAACCAGCTCGTCGACCCTCAAGGCCGCCCGGTGGAATTCTCCATCCTCACCAGCACTTCCAACGCGCAACGCACGAAAATGGCCACAATCATTCAGGATGACTTGAGCAAGCTGGGAATGAATGTTCACATTGTTCCGCTGGAGTTTCGCGCCGTCATCGACCGCGTTTTCCAAACCTATGACTACGAAGCCAGCATCATGGCCCTGGGCGGCGGAGACGCCGATCCGAATCCCGAGATGAATGTATGGCTGTCGAGCGGTGGCACGCACCTTTGGCACTTGGGCGAGACAAAACCCGCAACGGAATGGGAATCGCAAATCGATCAATTGATGCAGAAGCAAATGGTGCAGCTCAACTACAAAGACCGAAAGAGGCTCAACGATCAGGTGCAGGAAATCATCGCCGCGAACACTCCTTATGTTTTTCTCGCCACGCCCAACATCCTGGTTGGCGCAAAAAAGAATCTGGCAAATTTCAAACCCGCCATTCTCGAGCCGACCACGCTATGGAACGTTGAACAACTTTATTTCTTGAGCGTAAACGGCTCGCCATCCGGCGCAAAGCAGTCCGGTGCAAAACAGTGAAAGCAGCCCCCGCGGCCCGCGAAGTCGCATGGTCCGACGAGCGCCTGGTTCGCGAATGTCGCAAGGGGAACCAGGCCGCATGGTCGGCGCTGATCGAAAAATATAAGAATTTGATTTTCTCCATCCCTGTCAAATTCGGCCTGCCACGGGAAGACGCAGCCGACATTTTTCAGGCCGTTTGTCTCGACCTGCTTTCAAGTCTGCCGCAATTGCGCGAGCCCAAGGCGATCGCCAAATGGCTCATGCAGACCAGCTTTCACAAATGCCTGCGCTGGAAAAAAGATCGGCTGAATCTGGTGGACGACCCGGAAGTCCTCGACCGCCGTAGAGAAGACGAGCGCAACGCCAGTGCTGGTGCTAGTTCTAAAGATCTTCCCGAGGAAATGCTCTATCAAGTGCAACGGGAGCAGAGCGTTCGCGAGGCCATGGCAGCGCTGCCCCCCCGATGCGGCCGCATGGTGAGCATGCTTTTCTTCGATGATCCGCCGCGTCCTTACCAGGAAGTAGCCAAGGAACTTGGCATCGCCTCCGGCTCCATCGGCTTCATCCGTGGCCGCTGCCTGAAGAAAATGCGCCAACTGCTGGAAGAAAAGGGATTCCAGTGACTCGAGTTCGAAGCAAAGCCCGAAGCAAGACTCGAAGCAAGCCCAATCGCGGGCAACTGCTGCAGGAACTGGCGAGTCTCCCCAACGACGCCCGCAGGCAGAAGTTTTTCCAACAACACCGTTCTCTGTTGCAACCCGAAGTCGTATCCGAACTCGCCGAGAAAGTGCGCGAACAGGTTCGAGTGGATGTGTCTCGGGCGCTCCACCTCGCCGATGCTGCCATAGCGATTTCGCAAAAACTAAAACACAAAGAATCCAAAGCCACCGCTCTGCGGGCAAAAGCCAACGTCCTCTACGTAAAGGGCGAACACGCCGCCGCGGCCGATCATCACGAGCAGGCCGCAGCTCTTTTCGAAGCCGCCGGAGAAACCAACCAGGTCGCGCGAACCCTGAGCAGTTCCATGCAACCACTGCTCCTCATGGGCGAATACAATCGCGCTTTCGCCGCCGCGGAGCGCGCCCGCAAAATTTTCACCGACGAGGGTGATTCCTGGCGGCTGGCTCGCCTCGATATCAACCTTGGAAATATCTACTACCGGCAAGATCGTTTCGACGAAGCCCTCGCCGCTTATGAGCGCGCCTATCAGGGACTGCCGCCAGAAAGAGATCCCGAGGGAATTGCCGCCGTCCTCAGCAACATGGCCACCTGCTACATCAGCCTGAACCTCTTTCCCAAAGCTCTCGATTCCTACGCGCGGGCCCGCCAGTTCTGCGAAGAGCACGGCATGCCGCTGCTCGTGACCCAGGCGGATTACAACATCGCCTACCTTCACTACCTGCGCGGCGAATACAGTCGCGCCATTGAAATGCTGCGGGCGACGCGGGTCAACGCGAAGAAAATCGGCGATGCCTATCACCAGGCCTTATGCAATCTCGATTTATCGGAGCTCTATCTCGAATTGAATCTAAGCGCGGAAGCCGCAGAATTATCGCAGCAGGGCTATGAAGGATTCCACAAGCTCGGCATGGGATACGAGACCGCAAAGTGTCTGGCCTTCTCGGCGATGGCGGCAGCCCAGCAGGGGCACGCCTTCGAAGGGCTCAAGCTCTATTCCGAAGCGCGCGAAATTTTTGTTAAAGAAAAGAACCGGGCGTGGCCCTCCTTGATCGATCTCTACCGGGCTCTAGCGTTCTTCGACGAAGGAAGATACTTCGAGGCGCGGCGCTATTGCGCGCAAGCCCTGAAATCGTTCATGGAGCTCAAGTGGAAGAATAAAGCCGTGATGGCTCAGCTTTTGCTGGCAAGAATTGCCATACGGACGGGCGAAACCGATCAAGCCTTCCAGCACGCCACCGCTGCCCTCGAGAAGGTTCTTGGGCTGGAGTCGCCTGTCCTCTCGTATGAGACAAATCTTCTGCTGGGCAACATCAACTCAGCCAAAGGCGATCGCGACCAGGCCTACGCGTCCTACCAAAGCGCCCGTGAGTCCCTGGAGACGCTGCGCGGAAACTTGCGCGGCGAAGAGCTGAAGGTCTCATTCATCAAGAATCGGCTGGAGGTATACGAAAATCTGGTCGAACTCTGCCTTGTTCGGGAGAATGCTCGATCGGACGACCCGGACGCCGCCGAAGAAGCCTTCACCTATGTGGAACAGGCAAAATCGCGCAGCCTCATGGACCTCTTCGCCCGCCCGGCGCCGGCCTTCACCGAAAAAACTCCCGGGCAGAGCGACCTGGTGCGTTCGATTCAGGAACTGCGTGAAGAACTCAACTGGTACTACAACCTGATTGAACGTGAGCAGCTTCAGCCCGAGCAACAGTCCCCGGATCGCATCGCCGCTCTCGAAAAGAAAGCCCAGCGTCACGAAAAAGAGTTGGTGCGCATCCTGCACGACGCCACCGACGCCGACGC
>JBEKDY010000073.1:0-19372 GCA_050014115.1 Candidatus Sulfotelmatobacter sp.
ATGCCTCCTTACCAGGGCGGCGGCGACATGATCAGCTCGGTAACTTTCGAGAAAACAATTTACAACAAGGTGCCCCACAAATTTGAAGCCGGGACGCCTGACATGTCAGGCGCAGTCGGCCTTCGCGCAGCGCTCGAATATCTCAGCGGTCTCGGTATGGAAAACATCGCAGCCTACGAGCACGAACTGCTGGCCTATGCCACGGAAGTGGTTTCGGCAATTCCGGGAGTTCGCCTGATTGGCACGGCGAAAGAAAAAACTGGAGTGCTTTCTTTTGTCATCGAGGGCATTCATCCCCACGACATCGGCACGATCCTCGATCAGGAAGGCATTGCTATCCGCACCGGCCACCACTGTGCGCAGCCCGTGATGGCGCGCTTCGGGGTCGACGCCACGGCGCGCGCTTCGTTCGGTTTGTATAACACCAAAGAAGAAATCGACGCGCTGGTCCGGGGCATCAAAAAGGTGCAGGAGGTTTTCGCCTGATGGGCGACCTACGCGACCTGTACCAGGAAGTGATTCTCGAACACAGCAAAGCTCCGCGAAATTATCGGGAGTTGAAGAATCCTGACCGCAAGGCCGAGGGCTTCTTCAGGATGTCGTGTTTCAAGGCTCGGGATGCGCGATCTCGAAAGCGTCGGCATCGATGATGACGCAAGCCTTGAAAGGCAAGACTCGGCAGGACGCGGACGAACTGTTCGAGCATTTTCACAACGTAGTTACCGGCCACGCCGCTGCCAACGCCAGCGATGCCGAACTCGGCAAGCTCACGGTATTTTCTGGAGTCTCCGAATTTCCGGCGCGAGTGAAATGCGCGACTCTGGCATGGCACACGCTGCAAGCCGCGCTTGCAGGCACGCAGGACGCGGTTTCCACCGAATAGCGGAACCCCCGCAGGGAGCGATCATGTACGAACAAATCGACCTGAAGCGCGAATGTGAAGCGATCGAAATCCCCAGCGGCATACGCCGTGTTCTTTCTGCCAGCAGCCGAGTGCGGATCTCGCAATTTCTCGGCACCAGCTACACTGTGGTCGGCGATATGGGGTGCATGTTCCGCATCGATGCGAAAGATGCCGACGCGCTTGGTCTGACCCCGCCGGCCGCCGATGAAACGAAAACTTCCGATGCCGTCTTCGCTGAGCCTATGGTCTGGGCTCAACTCAAAACGGTTTACGATCCGGAAATTCCGGTCAACATTGTCGACCTGGGCCTGATCTATTCCTGCGAGATCACGTCCTGCGACATCACGGCGCCCGAGCAAGGCGGCAAGAAAATCGATGTGAAGATGTCAATGACCGCTCCCGGCTGCGGCATGGGAAACGTGCTGAAAGCCGACGTCGAAGGCAAGCTGGCGCGGCTTCCTGAGGTCAAAGAAGTGCATGTCGAAGTTGTGTTTGACCCGCCCTGGTCTCCCGCGCGGATGTCGGAAGCCGCCAAACTGCAGCTGGGATTTGACCTCGATTATGGAAAGAGTTCCGTCACTGGCATCTCCCGCTAGGTCTTTCTTGGCTGGCCGCGCGTAGGCCTCGAGGTCCAAGTGGCGGACCGTTTGCCCGCTGAACCCAAATCCTCGCTCGTAACATCTATTACACTCGACTCCTCGGCTGTTTCTGACAGGGAGAATCCATGTCTACTTGGCCTGCACCTAGCGCGCTCGACGCGCGCACGCAAGCTTTTCCGGTGTTGACTGCCGCGCAGATCGACCGGGTCCGTCCCGGGGGCAAGCTGCGAAAGGTTGAGCCTGGCGAAATCCTGTTTCAGCCCGACGATACCGGTGTGCCTTTTTTCGTGCTGCTTTCCGGAGGCCTGGAAATCGTGCAGCCGAGCCTTGCGGGCGAGCGTCTGATCGTGAAACACGGTCCCGGCGAATTCACCGGCGAAATTTTCATGATCTCCGGGCAGCGCTGCCTGGTGAGCGGTCGCGTTACTGAGGCCGGCGAGTTTATCGAAGTAAGTGGCGACGGCCTGCGTTCCCTCGTCGCCCGAGACGCCGAGCTCAGCGAGATCTTTATGCGGGCGTTCATTCTGCGGCGGCTGGCTCTCATCAGTCAGGGCTTTGGCAACGTCGTCCTGATGGGTTCGCGCCACTCGGCGAATACTCTTCACTTGCGCGAGTTTCTCACCCGGAATGCTCATCCCTACGTCTACATTGATCTCGACACCGACAAAGCCTCGCAGGAACTTCTCGACCGGTTTGAAGTGAAAATGTCGGAGATTCCGGTCCTCGTCTGCAACGGCAGCATTGTGTTGCGGAATCCCACGACTCAACAACTTGCAGATTGCCTGGGCCTCAACGTCAGCATTGATCAATCGCAGGTGCGCGATGTAATCATCGTTGGGGCGGGGCCCGCCGGGCTGGCGGCCGCGGTTTACGCCGCTTCGGAAGGTCTGGACGCGCTGATGATTGAAGCGGACTCACCCGGCGGCCAGGCGGGATCAAGCTCCAAAATAGAAAACTACCTGGGCTTCCCGACTGGAATTTCCGGACAGGAACTGTCGAGCCGCTCGATCGCACAGGCCCAGAAATTTGGTGCGAAGATGATGATCGGGCACAGCGTGGTGCGCCTCGGTTGCACTCACCGGCCGTATGAACTGGTGCTCGACAACGACAGCGTGATCGCCGGACGCTCCATTATTATTTCGACCGGGGCCCAGTACAACAAACCGAAAATCGAGAACCTGAAGAAGTTTGAAGGCCAGGGAATTTACTACGGCGCGACATTTATCGAGTCGCAGCTGTGCGAGGACGACGAAGTCATCGTGGTGGGCGGCGGAAATTCGGCCGGACAGGCCGCCGTTTACCTCGCGCAGACTGCGCGCAAGGTTCACATTCTGGTGCGATCCAGGGCATTGTCAGAGACCATGTCGCGCTACCTGATTCAGCGCATTACAGAGAATCCGGGCATCGAGCTGCATTGCAAAACAGAGATTGTTGCCCTGGAGGGTGATGCGCAACTCGAACGCGTCACCTGGCTCAACAAAGCGACTGGTGAAACTTCCACTCATGACATTCGTCACGTTTTCATTATGGCCGGCGCATCGCCAAGAACCGAGTGGCTGCAAGGCTGCGTCGCTCTCGACGACAAGGGCTTCATCCTGACCGGACGCGATTTGGATGATCCTGCCGGTATTGCCCCGCACGCGGCCTGGCCGCTCGCCCGCGCTCCGCAAATGTTGGAGACCAGCCTGCCCGCCGTTTTCGCGGTCGGCGACGTTCGCTCGGGCAACGTGAAGCGCGTGGCATCGGCTGTCGGCGAAGGGGCAATCGCCGTGCATCTCGTCCATCGCGCCCTGGCAGATCCGTAGCAGCGCCCTGGGGTCCTGAAAAACGGGGAGAAGAAGAAATGGGGTGCTGGCAGGAATTCAATTCCTGCCGCGCCCCATGTTTCGTCTATCTAACTGTTCACGATCTAGCCGCTCACAATCTTCTTCGCCGCGCCGTCCCACACGGCAATCTTCTTGTTGAAGTAGGAATAGTTTGCCAGGTGGCAGCCGATTGCGGCGTTGTTGCCGAACACCTCATTCTCCACGGTTGGGACGCGGCTCCTGACCGCGTTGAAGAAGTGGGCTTGATGATCGGCGACATCGTTGTAGCCCGGAGGCGGAGCGAATGTTTCCGAATCCTCGTCCATCTTAAAGTCCAGTGGCGGCGTCCGCGGATGGTCAGCATCCCACTTCGCCAAATACGCCTCGCGCTCGGTCTTCGGCCAGCCTACTGTCGAGTAGGTCTCCGGCTCGGGTCGCGTGTCTTGCGGCTTAAACGACAACGTCGAATCCTTGATGATCATCGTGCCCTTGTTGCCGTAGAACCCGATGAACTCTCCGCCATCGTTCATCAAATTGCAGCGAATGGTGACTCGCAGGTTCGGATAATCGTACGTAGTCTGGAGCAGATCCGGAAAATCGCGGCCGTCTTTAAAGTGGAACAGCCCACCGGTTGAGATCGCTCTTTCCGCGACGGTGTTGGTGCTGGTAATACACTGGATTCCCGAGATCAAGTGCACGAACAGGTCCCCGGCAAGGCCCTCGCCGTAGTCGCTGAAACACCGCCAGCGAAAAAAGCGCACGGGATCGAACGGCCGTTTCGGCGCAGGCCCCAGAAACGTATTCCAGTCGATGGTCTGCTCGCTCGCGTCCGGCGGAATGGGATAAACCCAGGCTCCACTGGGCGAGTTGCGGTCCCAATAAGCCTCGATGAAGAAAACGTCGCCGAGTTTTCCGGAATCCCAAATCTCCTTGGCTTTAGCGTAGAGGATCGAACTCACGCGCTGGCTGCCCGCCTGCACAATGCGCTTGTTCTTCTGCGCGGCATCGATAATGGCAAAGCCATCTTCCACGGTGTGCGACAACGGCTTCTCGCAGTAAACATCTTTCCCCGCGGCGCAGGCGTCTTCCACAACCCGCCGGTGCTGGTGGTCCGTGACGGCCACAATCACGGCGTCCACGTCTTTGCGGTCCAGAATCTCTTTGTAGCGGCGCGTGACAGGAACGTCCTTCTTCACCGCCTCCCGGCCTGCCTGGTGCCGGCCATCGTAAAGATCGCAGATACCCACGCACTCCACGCCCGGAACCTGAAGCGTGGACCTCAGCAATTCGCAGCCTCGCACTCCCGTGCCAATGGAAGCGAAGCGGATGATGTCACTCGGCGGGACTGGTCTGGAGAAAGCGGAAAGCATTCTCGGTTCCAGAAGCGTGATTTTTGCGGCAGCGCCCGCGGCCGCCGCTCCCGTGCCCACGCGCATGAATTGACGACGAGTCCAGGAATTCTTACCCATAACACTCTCTCCTTCGGCAAAGACTCCAGCCTTTTCGTAAATAGCAAGTTCACTCACTCAAGTGGCGCACCAGTCTCTCACAAGTGACACCCCAGTGGCGATTGGTTGTGGAATCGACTGCGTAGGTGATTGTGCCACACCTCTTCGCCCTGGAAAAGCACAAATCTGCCATAAAAAATCGTTTTTCTTCGAGAACGGCAAAATCCTCGAAAGGGCCCTTCTCGTGGCTCGCGCTGGAACACAAACCGCGGCAATTCTCGCACGGTTTTCCCGAATCGGCGGCATCACTTCGGGGCAACGCCTGTATTGCTTTCTGAATCTATGTTTTCAGTCTCTGACAGTTTTCGGCCCCGTCCAATCGGACTGGAAGGCTTGCGTGATCGGTTCGGATCAGAGTCACGATCAGAATCAATCTGCAAATAGGCCGCCGGAAAGATGGACTACAATGGTGTGATCTCGAAGTTCACAGTCCCGGATGGGTCCCCGATAAGATGCGACTAGCCGGTGACCGATGGAGAAAAGTATGAAAACGCAGACTGTCGACCAAAACTCTGACGCAATCGAACTCCTGCCTGCGACAAGCAGCCATGTCTCGTCGTTCCGCGGGCTTCGCGCCGTGTACCGGATCGCTCTACCTGCAGCCCTCCTGCTGCTGGCCATTTCCGTGTGTGCGCCCACGAACGCGGGCGCTCAAGCCGCAGCCCCGTCTTCAGCGGCCGGTCAGAAGATAACTCAGATTCTCATTCCTGCATCTCTCACCTCCTCCGTCGACGCGAAAAAGAAGAAGCCGGGCGAGGAAGTGGTCGTCAAGACCGCGGGAAACGTGCGCCTGGCGGATGGAACGATGATTTCGCGTGGAGCAAAAATAGTCGGTCACGTGACCGAAGCGAAGGCCCGATCCGGCAGCGACGCGCAATCGTCGCTGGGAATTGTATTCGACAAAATCGACATGTCAGGCGGGAAGACGCTGGCGATTACGGGGGTTATCCAGGCTTTCGCTCCGAACCCCAATCCCGACCAGGGTGAGGGCGTTAACTACGGCGGCATGAACCAAACGCTCCAGCATTCAACGCCAACAGCAGGTGGCACCTCACCGGTGATACCAATCCTGAGTGAGGACTCTGTAGGAGTCCAGGGGATCAAGAACCTGCAACTCGGATCCGATGGCGTGTTCAAGTCAGACCAAAAAACGGTAAAGCTGGATTACGGATCGCAAGTCGTACTTCGCGCACAGTTAGCCAGCGGGAGCTAACCCGGGTTGATTTCCAGCACGTAGGGGACTGAGGCGAGGGAGAGCACTCACTCCGACGAATGGTTCGGAGGGAACACCTTGCTCTGAATCCGGGCGTGTTGGTTCGCCAGATGGAATCTCAACATCAGTGGTAGCACGGAAGACCAGTATTTCCATGTGTGCCCGCCCGGTCCGGTCGACCATTCATGCGGGATGCCGAGTGCCGTTAGTTTTTCGTGCAAGCCCCGCATTCCAGAGAAAAAACGATCATCCGATCCGCAGGCTAGCAAAAGTCTGGGAACCGGGCCGGGCACAACGATCGTGTGTTTGCCCCGTCCTTTGGAATCGAGTGGGCCGGGCGGCGGTGCTTGCGATGGCCAGAAACTCCATTCTTTATCCACGAGCCCGCTAATTACGCTGACGCTGCCGAACCGGCCGGGATAGCGCCGTCCCACATCCAGCGACAGATAGCCGCCGAAAGAGAAGCCGCCGATCCCCCAGTGCTCGCGTTCGAAAGGGATGGCATAGTGTCGTGAGACGGTTCCCGCTACCTCCTCGGCCACAAGAGTCAGATAGTTGTGGTAGGGGTGGCGGTCGGAGAACTCCTGGTAAAAGCTGCTGAAGCGAACGTCGGGCAGCACGACGATCGCAGGCCGCACCTCACCCCGACCCAGCATCTCGTCGTAGACTTGGTCCACTTTGAGAACTTTCAGCAGGTCCTCGGGCCGGTCCCACCAGCCGTGATTCAAGATGAATACCTCAGAGGGCGGAACCTTTGTCTTGGGCACGAGAGCCAGGAAAAAACGCGGTTCGTTCATTTCGCTGGACCAGAAGCGAATCCGTTCCACCGCGAGGTTGGTGCGCTCCGAGAGCCGCACTACCTCGATCTGGCCGGGGGAGAGTGGCGCCTTTTCAAATGCCTCCTTGTGCTGGCACGCAGACAGGAACAACGTTGCCGTCAGCGCCAGCCCCCGTAGTCTCGAAGGTTTCCTCACCGCGATACCTCACCGGGTTTGCTGACTGCTGCCCGCGGCGCCGGTTCCCTGGCTGGCCAGTTTCTTCCGGATCAGTTCGTCGATCTGATCGAGCGTATTCAGGCTATGCACGTCGATTTCCCGGGGCACGAATTCGACCTTGAAGCGCGTTTCAAGAAAATTCACCAGGCCGATCATCCCGATCGAGTCGATGAGACCACCGCTGACGAGAGGCGTAGTGTCCTCGATGGTGGTCTGATGAATCCCGAGCAGAACGTTTTCAGCGATGAACTGCCGGACTGCGGTCTTGATCTCCATTGTCTGGTGCAACATTGTTTGGTGCAGCATTGTTTGCTGCATGGTTCGTTGCAGCATGCTTCGGTGAAGACTGGTTCGGCATAGCTTGGTCGAGCGTTTCTGCGATTCTGCTTAAAGCTATGTAATCGATCTTCCCCCGGCTTCCCTTGGGGATGGCATCTAGAAATACGATGTGGTCGGGCACCATATACAGCGGCAGCGTCCGAGCACAGTGAGCTTTAGCTTCAATCAAGCTGACAGCGCCGGCCGAACGGGTACGGACAAATGCAACGATGACGGCTCCCATCTTCGCGTCGTCGACAGCCACCGCCGCCGCCTCCAGTATATCCTCGCGGCCCGCGAGCACAGTCTCGATCTCCCCCAATTCAATGCGGAAACCGCGGCGCTTTACTTGGCGGTCGAGCCGTCCCAGGAAAAGATAGTTCCCGTCAGCCGCACGCGACACACGGTCCCCGGTGCGGTAATACCGTTTGCCCTCCACGTTGACGAAAGCGCGTTGCGTATCTTCGGGATGATTCCAGTATCCGCTCATCAGCGAGTCGCCGCCCGCGAGCAACTCTCCGCTGGCCGCATCCGTTGTCACGGTGGCGTAGGGGCAGGGCTGGCCAATCGGCAGAGGCTGCGATCCATCGAAGCCTTGCGGCACGCGGTACCACGTAACCACATTCGTCTCAGTGGGGCCGTAGAGGTTCGCGCAAACCGCCTGCGGGACTGCGGCCTGCAACCGTGCCACGTCCTGCGCGCGAAAAACCTCTCCAGCAAACAGGATGACGCGCAGAGCAGGATAATCATCCTGCGCCATCCGTCCTTCCTCTAACATGCCGGCCAGAATCGACGGCACGGAATACCAACATGTGATGCGGGCCTTACGCACGAACTGCACCAGGAAGCGCGGCATCCACACGCTGTGACCGGGGACCAGCACGCAGGCGGCGCCGCACAACGCCATATTGAAAATGTCAAAAGTAGAAAGATCGAAACTGAGCGGCGACGGGCACGCGATGCGATCCCTTGAACTGATCTGAAACTCGCGCGCAGACCATTTCACGAAAGCGCTGACCGCGCGATGGGACAGAACCACGCCTTTCGGCCGACCGGTGGATCCCGAAGTGAACAGAATGAGCGCCGGATCGCCGGTGCCTGCTCGCGGCAGCGAATGTGCAACGGCAGCGTCGGCAGGATTTGCCAGCGTCGCTGTCCAGGGGATGCTCACGCCAGTCTCGCGATCCGTGATTCGCGGCGGGGAACTTTCATCGCCCTCAATCACCAGCCGAGCCGCGCAGTCCACCAACGTCGTTTCGATTCGTTCCCTCGGCCACTGCGGATGGATCGGAACATAAACAGCTCCGGCAAGCAGCGACGCAAAAATCGACACGATTGCATCGGTCGTCTTCGGCAGCGCCAGCGCGATGCGATCCTGCTTTTGGATACCGTGTTCGACGAATCGCACCGCCAGCGACGCGGCCTGCTCGAACAACTCGCGAAACGAAGTAACGCGATCCTCCCCGACACGATCCTGTTCAACGATCGCCGGCGCATACGGCATAGCCGCTGCCCTGCGCCGCAGCCAGTCCGAGAGCAGATCGCTTTCTTCTTCTTCGCGCTCAGTCTCTGGGCGTTCACGCTCGGGCAAGCGTCACCCCCCAGGTAAAGCCAATCCCCGCCGAAGCAAACAACAACAATTGTCCCGGACGAATTCCTCCCTCGCGCTGCATATGCACATAGTTGATCGCAAGATCGCTTGCGAAAGTGTGGCCATATTCTGCCATGGGAGTCGCCGGCAGGCCGCCCTCGGGCAGCCCCACCATTCTGCGGAACCCGTCGCGGTCTCGCTGGCTGATATTGGAATAGATGAAATGATCAATGTTGTTCAAGCTCAGCGAAGATGCCGCTAGAACTTTTTGCACCAGCCAGAATAAATTCAGATAGTAGACCGGCATCACCTCGTTTTCCATGCACGCCGCATCCACCTTAATCTCGAGGTGCCCGTTCGTTTTAACTAAAGCGATGGCATCGTGCAGATGTCCGAGCGTCATGGCTTCCACACCCAGCAGCAACGGGCCTTCCGCACCTTCGCGCCGCAGAATCACCGCACTCGCGGCGTCGCCCTGCACCGTAACCGGAAGCAGTGAACGGCTGCCCTGAGGCGCGGTATCGCCCGTCACCAGCAGCGCGGTCCGAATGCTTTCATCGGTACTCATCCATCCCAGCGCCGTCTTGATTGCGAGGTGAAGCGCTGCACAACCGCCGGATTTGAAACTTAAGTTCACCGAAGTCTCAGCTCCCAGGTCGTCGCTGAGTTTGTGAGCGAAAGAAAGATACTGAGAACTCTCCCCCGGGAAAGTGCTGTAATCCAAAATCAGATTGATGTCCTGCACCTTAATCCCGGCCTCCGCGATCGCCGTGGACGTGGCTTCCAGAACCAAATCATAAGGCTGCTTCCCGCCGCAGATTCGGACGCGGCTCAGCCCCAGACCTTCCGCAGCCTTCTGTCTCGCCTTCGGACTCAGCGGCGCGAGCGTCGCCTCCACGCGATCTTTTTCCCGCTCCAGGATCGCTTCAACGGACTCTCCGTCGTCCGGAACTGCATAAGCCGCGGCTGCAATTCGCACATTCATCTTCAAGACAACTCCAGCAGAAGCGCCGCAAAACCACCATCGCCCGACGTTCCCAACAATAAAGCATGTCCGCTGCGAGGCCGTCTGCTCAACGCCAAAATTAAGTGTAGAAAAGCGCCGGCATCGGCAAGTCCCGCAGCAACAGCCTCGGCGGGAACCATGTCGGCACTCGGTCCGGCAATCTCTCGCGCCAAGGCGATTGTGGAGTTCGAAGCGCAAGGCGCGCCATTCCCGGCGCAAATGGTAAGACTCGGAACCGAATCACCGAGCATCGCGCGAATGGTCTCCACCGCCTTCCCTCCCGTAGCGCACCGACCCGAACTGAAATGGGCATAAGCTCGCGCGTCCTGGCGGCCCGCCGCTTCCAACACCAACGCTACGAGTCCTTCGCTCGGCACAAAGCCGCCGCCTTCCGGCAGAGGTTCCGCGTTGTAGCAGGCTGGCGACAATAGGCCCGCTGCCTCGTACCATTCGTAGACGGCGCGCGTGAGCGTATCACCCGCCAACACAATCGCCAAATCCGCCTGCCCGTGGCGGAGCAGCGAAGCCGCCTGAATCAACGCGCTCTCGCCCGCAAAGCCCGTGCTGCCGACCGTTATATTAGGCCCTCGCAGGCCATGCCATAAAGCCACATGACTAGCTGGAGCGTTCGCCAGCCCTTCCGGAAACGGACTGGGGTCCGTCCCCGACCAACCATTTACCGCAGCACTCTGAAAAAAACTTTCGGTGAGCTCCGCACAGCCAAAGCCAGTGCCCAACACCACCGCAACCCGAGATCGATCCAACTGTCCCAAGTCGATGCCTGCATCCTGAATGGCCAGCGAAGAAGCCACCAGCGCCCATGCCGAAAGGCGATCCAGACGCCGCGTCTTCAGGCCCGGCACTACATCGGCGGGTCGAAACGGCTTCACCAAAAACGCGCGACGCAATCCGGCGGTTTTCCACGCAGTGATGGATTCGGGTTCCACCGCGCACTGCGAAATCAACCCCGCGAGCGAGCCATACGGACTCACGGAACCGATCCCCGTAATCGCCGCCAAATTCGAGATCATGAGCGGACGCCCCTGAACTCCCGGTCTCCAAACCCACCGCTGCCAAATATAAGCGCCGTGTTGCTGCCCCCAAAACCAGCCGAGACCGACATCGCCAGCGGCAGCGGTTCGCGACGCACTTCCCCCCGCAGCCAGTCCACACTCGGGCTCTCGATGGGCTCCGTCAGCCGCAGCGTCGGCAGCAGCGCGCCACAGCGAACCGCCGCGATCGTGATCGCCGCCTCGAGCGCCCCAGCCGCGCCCAGACAATGTCCGAAATAAGATTTTGTCGAAGAGACCGGGACGGGGCGGCTGCGTCCGCGGAACGCGGTCTCGTAGGCGTTACTCTCCGCAACATCGTTCAGGGGCGTGCCCGTGCCATGCGCATTCACGTAACCGATCTCATCGCCCCCTACCTCCGCCATTTCCATGCACAGGCGCATGCAATCCGCCAGGCCGTTGCCCTGAGTCTGCGGCGCGGTGGAATGAAATGCGTCGTTCGTCATAGCCCATCCTCGCAGCACAGCCAGGACGTGGGCATTGCGCGCCTCGGCGGCGGCGAGCGTTTCGAGCACCAGCACCGCGGCTCCTTCACCCAGATTCAACCCCTTGCGATTCAAGTCAAAGGGCCGGCAAGGCTCCGGATCCAGCGCCTGCAGCGAACTGAAGCCGCTCAGCGTAAATGGACACAATGCATCACTGCCTCCCGCCAACATCATCGGCGCGACGCCATCGAGCAGCATGTTAGCGGCGAGCGCGATCGCCATCGCGCTGGAAGCGCAAGCGGCCGAGACCGCACAGCGTGGTCCGCGAACTCCCAAATGGTCGCCTACAGCGTCGGCAACGTGCGCCGGCGGATACGAAGCGGCCCGCGCGAGACCGCTGCCCCGTCGGTACCATGCGGCCGGATCCTCAGCAATTGCTGGATCTATCTCGCTTAAGCCCGCCACCGTGCTGGCCATGTACACGCCGCTCTCGCGGAAGGCAGCGCTCTCGCAATCGAAGTTCGCGACTGCGTCCCGCGCCGCCACCATCGCCATTCGATCGCTTCGGGAATATCGGGAATCGGCGCCGTTCGCCGGAAGCGGCAAGCCGCCAACCGCGGCGGTGGTTCCTTCGAAGCCGGGATACACATCCTTCGTGGGCGCCAGACAGCACTTGCCGGCTAACATGCCAGCCTGCAGGCAGTCCAGCCCGATCCCATAAGGGCTGACAATGCCGATACCAGTAACCACGATGGTTTTCCGCGAGTCATTAATTCGAAGATCACTAATTCGAAGGTCACTCACGGGAGGCAACCGGCCAGAACTCAAAAAAATTCATCCACTGATCGTAATGGCTCGTCAACGTTTTTTCCAGAAACCGCACGGCGTGTCCCAAAGCTTCCTGCAGGCCGGCATCGCGGTTGTCGTCGCCGGGTGTGGCCTGGGATGAAACCTGGGATGGAACCGGGGATGTGACCTGGGATGGCGCCGGCGGAATCGGATCCCCCATCAGGGCGCGGTAGCGCAGCCACCCCTGGCGAATCACGAAGCCCGGCAGCACCGGGGCCCCCGAGACCTGCGAAAGCAGAAAAGGCCCGAGTGGAAAAGAAGTGGGCTGAGAAAAAAAAGGCACCTCGGCACTGTGACGCTGGTACACGCGGTCGCCCTGCATCGCCACAATCTCGTTTCGGCGCAGCGCCTGTAAAAGTTCAATCGTGGCCGGCACTCCACCGCTGAGATCCACAATTTTGAGCCGCTCGCTGGCCATCAAATTCCGCAGCGTGATCTCCGCCGGTTTGTCTTCCACCACCCGCGCCACATTGACCGGCCGCCCGTGCATTTCCAGCAGGCGGGAAGCAAATTCCCAATTCCCTACATGCGCCGTCCACACAATCAACCCATTACCCGCCGCAAGGCATTGGTCGATCTTGTCGCCGCCCCGCTCCGGTTCCACCAGCATACTGAGCAATTGGGAATGTGTGGCCTGGGGGACAAAACAATAGGAAACCATCAGATCGCAGAACGAATAGAAGACCCAATACACTTTCCATTGCAATGCCAGCCCACGCTTGCCCGAGACCTGCCGCAAATTCCCGGTTACCGCCCGGCGCTCCTGCTTCAACATGAAAAAGAAGATCAGCGCCGTCACCGCCGCAACGGGAGGATGCAGGAAGCGCGGCAGCCTCGGCATGATGACAAATATCATCCGCAGCGCCGTGTCATTGTGAAACCGGTGCTCGTACCAGCGCGTCACCTTCCGCCCGCCCAAATGTCGCCGCACGCCCTACGCGTCGACCTACTCTTCAACACCGGACCCTGGTACTCGAGCTGGACGCAGTACATATTTGCTTGGAAAACGCGGTGGCGCCTATTGGGGACTGCGGGTGTCAGGTCTTGGCTTCTGCCACTTTGGCTTCGATCTTGGATTCAATGATCTTGGATTCGATGATCGCCGCCAGAACGTTAACACTTTCCAGGTGTTTCTGGTCGAATTTGGCCTGCACCAGCTTGATCCCGAAATGCCGCTCAATCTCAAGCACGAGTTGAAGAATGTCGATCGAATCGATTTCCAGCTCGCCCCCAAGCAGCGGCTGGTCGTCGCGCAGATCCGCCGGGGTCAGGTCAGTGATCCGTAAGCTCCTCAATATAATGGGCTTAAGTTGTTCTTTAACGCTCGCCATATGGTTCATTTACAGCACCAGAGCATACCACAAAGCTCACTCCTGGAAATTTACCAGAGGGGAGTGTCCAAAAGGCCTTCTCTAGGCTTTCCTTTGTGTGACTTAGTGCCCTTAGTGGTTGCTGATTTTCTCTTCCCGCCAGCAAAATGACTCGACCTACAGCAGTCCGCCATCCACTGCGATGACCTGTCCGGTGATGTAGCTTGCCTCCTGAGACCCCAAAAACACTACCAGCGGTGCGACTTCCTCGGGCTTGCCAAAACGCCCTAGAGGAATTTCGGAAAGCAGGCGTTTCTCCTCTGTTTTTATGAACTTAGCGGACATCGGGCTGGGAATCACACCCGGGCAAACCGCGTTCACCCGAATGTGGAACTGCCCTACCTCGCGGGAGAGCGCCTTGGTGAACGCAATGATGCCACCCTTGGAGGCCGAGTAGTTGCACTGGCCGGCCTGGCCGCGAACTCCGCTGGGCGACACGATATTGCAGATTGCCCCGCTCCCCCGTCTCATCATGCCCGGTAACGCCAGCCGCGAGCACAAATATGTGCCGCGGAGATTGGTGTTGATCACTTCATCCCACTGCTCCTCCGACATAAACGCCAGCAGGACATCGCGGTTGATACCTGCATTATTTACCAGGTAATCGACCGGACCGAATTTCTGCTCAATGCGCTCGAACATGGCTGCCACACTCTGCTGTTGGGAGAGATCCGCTTCCACGGCCAGCGCCCTTCCGCCCGCCGCGACGACGCGCTCGACCACTCCCTCTGCGGCTTCCTTCCCATGACGATAGTGCACGGCTACGCGGAACCCCGCACCCCCCAGAGCCAGCGCGATGGCGGCGCCGATAGTTCCTGAAGCGCCGGTGACCAGCGCCGTCTTCTGACCGGGGTTCTGATCTGTGATCTGATCCTTAGGCGCTTTTTCAGCCATATCGTTGAATTTAGTGCAACGGCTTGAAGATCAGAATATAAGCGGCCCAACGGGAGTTGTAACGCGCTATATTCCCGTCCAGCGCGTAGGAAACTGTGCCTTGCACCAGCGTGCCCAGAGGGCCGGGCGTGTTGAAGTTAACCTCCAGGCCATCGAACTTGCGGAATTGCAGGGATTCCTCCTGGTTGCGGGCGCGTGCGTAGGCGTACATGCCATCGATCTTCATGAAGTCCAGCAGGTGGAAACCGTAGTGCACGTTCGCCATGGCGATGGCGTCAAACGAATCCGTGCCGGGAGGAATGCCGTGCAGTCGCGGCGACGAAAGAAACGACGGGAAATAACGCGAAAAGCGATCCAGTTGATTTCCGCCCCAGTAGGAAAGATCCCACCCACCCTTGGTGAACTTTCCGATGTAGTAATCCTTGTTCAAATCGGCGTTGTAGAGCGTAAACGCGTCTTGCGGACGCTGCGTCAGCAAAGTGTTTTGCGGCGGAGGGCTCGACGATGAAGAACCGCATCCCGCCGGAGGCAGGGCCAGCGATGTGCATCCGAACGGCCTCCAGTTGATGCGCTCGCCTCGCGTTCCCTGCGCGTCGAACACGTAACCTTTGCGGCTGTATTTTATTTCCAGGCCCGGCAGTACGTTCAGGCCGTTGCGCGGCAGTTCGTAGACCTCGGCCGCACTGCTGGTTCGGAGGAAGTTGTCATATGCCAAGTAGGTGTTCGCCGTCACGCTGAGATGAGTGCTGGCTTGCCACGACGCGCGCAGCCCGGTGGTTTGCTCCCAGGTCCACACTTCCCCTTCCAGCAATTCCGTGTTGTTGCTGTAGATGCGGTTTTCGCCGGGCAGGCCGGAGAGCGCCAGATCCAGCGCCAGGCGGAATTTCGGCTGGTACTGCTTCGAGAGGTCGGAAACCAGGATAGGGCCGGCGAAGAAAGTCGAAAGCTGCGCGCCGGTGTGGTGAAAATCAAAATCCGCAATGCTGATGCCGAGAAACGGAATGGGAAAGTTGAACGTACCTCCATACATCGCACCGGCAATCAGCGACTCGATGCGCTTCACGCTCTTGTCCACCAAAACCCGCTCGCCGCCTTTCTTCTGCAGCGACCGCAATCCCTGATCGGTGTCGCGGAACATGGGGTCGTCGGAACTATGCTCATCCGCGAGGGCACCACTGAATTCCGGACTATTGATGCGATAGTTCGAAAACTGAACCTTCCGCTGCACCACAAAATCCCGCCCCGCGGCATTCAGCAACTGCTGCGCCGAGATGGATCGCAGCAGGTTGAACTGATGGCCGTTAGGGTCAGAAACCAACTCGAAATTCTGCGTCTCGGTATTCACCAGCACATTGCTCCTGGCGCCGCGTTGACTGAGGTACTGTTTCACTTCGCGAAACGTAGTGCCATCGATCCAGATTTTGCCGCTGTAAAGCACCTCGCTCAGCGACTTATCCCGCGACTTATCCCGCACTTTGGGCTCGACTCCGATCACGTAACACATGGCTCCGCTGACTTGCTCGGTGCCCAATAGCTTGTAGTCATAGCGCTCGTTGAGCTTCAGTTCGAGGGGCTGGGTCAGCACTTTTTCCGGCTCGATTTGCGGCAGCGGGAACTCATGATTCTTCCCGAACTTCACGCCGTTGACGTAAAACTCTTTCTGCGCCACTTCCATCTGGCCGTCGCGGCTGAAAAACTCCTCCAGTTGCATGGACACGTCGAACCCCGGCCCCAGATTGGTGCTCTCGAAGTGCAGGCTCATAAAACTCGAGGCCAGATAGTTTGCCAGCCTCTGTTTCTGCGCTTCGCGATTCTGCTGCCAGCGGGCAATGATTTCCTCAATCTTGAGATCGACTCCGCCCTTTACTTCCACCGTGTTATACGGTGTCTGATCGGCGTCACTTGGCTTGTGGATGGAAATCAACGCGTACTCGCTGGTGCAGTCGCATTTCTGCGCGAACCCCTTGTCAGTCTTCGTCGGTTCGCCCGCCGGGAGTTGAGCACCTGTCGCGGGGTCATACCACTTGATCTCGAATGGTCCCGGCTTGATGCCCTGGAGCCTGACCGTTTTCGAATGGCCCGGGGTCCCATCCACCCGCGCCACGATCACCACATCCGAAGGCCCGCCGCTGAACCAGCGGTGTTCTCCGTTCCCCACCCCATCCACGGCGAGAGTGAACGGCGACGACGCGGCATCCGACGGGAACATGTTGTTCGTGATGGAACGCGTCATCAAGCTGTTCACTGTGCACACGGCGACAGCGGCCTTGGCGTCTGGCGGCTCTGACCACACGATTTCAACCGAGGTGCCGCTGGCCGCGAGCATCGCAGGCAAGAATGCAGAGGCGGTCGTGGACGTCACGGCATCCAGTTTCAGAATGAGCGGTTTATTCAGTGCCTGTTCGGCAATCCACGCAGCATCCTGGCGCCAGCCTTCGTAATAGGTCGTTCCCAACAGATCGGAATAGGTGGCCAACCGCTTTACGATATCGCCGTGCCGGGCGACAAATCCGGGCGGGAAAACAAATGCCAGCCGCAATCCCGCATTGCTGGCCTTCGCGGCCAGCGCCAACCGTACCAGTCCGAACGCAACTAGGTCGGGAGCCGCGAGCGGCTCCTTAATCTCCACAATGAGTCCGCGTACTGCGGGCGCAGAAAGAGGCATTCCCCTCAGAAAAAAATCGACCCTCTCGCTAATCTGCTTCTCGGACTCGTTCCCAGCAAGAGAACCAGATCTAACAACCGCATGCAACCAGATTTCGTGATCTTGGGGCGCGACCAACATAACGCCATCTGCAAAATCGCCGCCCACGCTCCCAACAGCGGCGAAATTGAAAGCCAGCGGCGGCAACACGATCAATTTGTTGGGAACGTCACACTGCTCGGCGGCCTTTAATCCCGCGGCCAGGTTCTGGTCCGCCGGAATCGATACCGCGGCCCGCGGTAGACCGGCTTCCGCCGTCAACGGCAAAAACAGAAAACCCGAGAACAGCAGAACTGGGAAAATTCTCCCAAAACCTGCCACTCGGAAGAAGAACCCGCAGAACGATCCAGGGAAGAACAGCGTTGCCGAGCGGAGCGACGATTTCATGAAAATTAAGTCCCAAAATCTAGGATCGGAACTTGATCGACGGTCACGGAAAGGAATCGGTGGTGCAGCCCGAGGTATCGTGACGAGAGCGTGTCGATGACGTTTCGCGAACGTGCCGCCTCAACTATAAATTTCATCAATAAAGGCTTTGGATGTTTGCAGTATATACGAAACATTTGCAGGTCGACCCGCAGGTCGACCCGCACCGTAAGGCGGTGTGCAAAATTGCACACAACCGACTCGAACGCTGAATGAAGACCTGGATGCTGATCAACCAGCGCTCGTTTCGTTTGTTGCAGCGTTCGTCGCGGCGCTGGTTGCCCGGCGGCGTTGTTCCCCCAACAGAATGACGGCGGGAATCAACAAGAGCCCGCCGGCCAGCGCCAGTGCGACGCCTAACGAAGTCACCAGCCCCATTTCGGCCAGCGGCGCGAAACTGGAAGCCATCAGCGCGCCGAATCCGACGATCGTGGTCAGGTTCGATTGAATGATAGCCGCGCCCGAAGCCTTAGCGATCACGAGAATCCCGGTGCTGTCGTTTTCCAGGTAACGGCCCTCCAATTGACGGCCCTCCAGGTACCGGCGCACTAAATGGATTCCATTATCGATCCCGATTCCGATGATGAGCGGAATCGCCGTAATCGACATGAAACTGAAGCGGTGCCTCACCAGCAGCAACAGCCCGAACGTTACAACAATGCCGAATACTATTGGGATCAGCACGATGAGCGACACGCGCAGGTTACGAAAAGTGAGGTAGACGATCAACAGGATGCCTGCCGCGGTCCACACCAAGGCTCGGCGGCTGTCATGAAGCACCTGGTTCTGCATGTCGCGGTTCATCTTGTCGAAAGAAAACTCCACGAACGGACCAAATTGATTCCGCCAGGAGGCGATCACACTCTCGGGAACCACTTCGACAGCGTCGGGATCCGTGCCATAAAAAGCGATGGCCGCCACGTAGCTGCCGTCTGCCATCTTGCGAATGCTGTTGTCGAGCAGGCCGGGCGGGAGGAATTTGGCGGCCGTTTCCAGGGTGATCGGGTCGTCGGTTCGTCCCAGTTTTCGCAGCCGGTCGATGAAGGGCTGGATTGGCTCGGTGCGAAAACCATTTTCGCGCAGCGAGTCTTCCAGGGCGCGGGCGGAAACCGCGAGATTGACGCCTTCCAGCGAACTCGCGCGTTCGGTTTGCGTTTGAACGGACGGAAGCAACGAGGTAGGGGAGAAGATGGACTTGATGACGCCGCGTTGCTGATAACCTTCCAGCCCGGCCGTCAATTTTTCGGCTCGGCCCAGAACTTCCTGTTCGCTGCCAGAGATCAGAAGTATGTTCGGACTGCCCTCAATGCCAAACCTTGCGGAGAGCCGGTTCTGCGCGGCCACGGCAGGGTTATCGGCGCCGGCGATATCGAAGTGCGCTCCGAGTTTGATGGTGGGCAGAAACGCTAACGACAACAGGAACATCCCCAGGCCCACGCCGACGACAAGGCGGGCGTGCCGGCCCACAAAGTCGACGGTCTTCCGTGCGATCCAGGGAAGGATGCGGAAGGTGATGGTCTGCGGCGCACGCGGCTTCGAGACTCGCCACCACAGCCCCATCAGCGCGGGAACTGTCAACAGGGTGTGGAACATCATCATAAACATTCCAACCGTCAGGATGAACCCGAACTCCGCCAACGCCTTGAAACTGGATGTAGCCAGCGCGGCGGTCGCCGTGGCCGCGGTTACGATGCA
>JBEKDY010000074.1:0-31416 GCA_050014115.1 Candidatus Sulfotelmatobacter sp.
GAATGCCAAGAAACTCTGGCCCAACGTGAAAGAGTTTTTCTTCGACGACGACACCTTCAACATTCAGGCGGCACGCACCATTGAGCTGTGCGCCAAGTTGAAGCCGCTGGGCCTCACGTGGTCCTGCACGTCGCGCGTCACCACCGACTACGAAACTTTGAAAGCCATGAAGGAAGCGGGATGCCGGCTGTTAATCGTAGGCTACGAATCCGGCGATCAGCAGATTCTGAAGAACATCAAGAAGGGCGCAACCATCGAACGGGCGCGCGACTTCACCCGCGATTGCCACAAGCTGGGCCTGGTGATCCATGGCGACTTCATCATGGGCCTGCCCGGCGAAACGCACGAGACCATCAACAACACCATCGCGTTCGCCAAAGAGCTGGACGTGGAGACCATCCAGGTTTCCGTGGCGCATGCCTACCCCGGCACCGAGCTTTACGACTACGCGGTGAGCAACGGCTTCATGGTGGGCGACAACAAGATGGTGGACGAGGGCGGCCACCAGTTGGCCCAGATTCAATATCCCGGGCTGCCTGCCGATGACATCATGTCGGCCGTGCATCGTTTTTATGACGAATATTATTTCCGTCCGAAAGCCGTGTTCCGCATCTTAAGAAAAGCCGCGTTTGACAGCAACGACCGCAAGCGGTTGTACAAAGAAGCGAAGAGCTTTATGAAGCTGCGGTCCGCGCGCAACAAACTGGTGAAGCAGCATGCCGACGAGGCCGCAGCGGCCGCGGTGCCGGTGAAAGCGTAGTAAGGCAGGTTTCAAAGTTTCACGTTTCAAGGTTTCAGGGTGTTCCACTCTCGAATCTCTTTGAAACTTTGAAACCACGAAACCTTGAAACCTGAACCTCAGTGACCTTTCGTAAGTATCTGGTCTTGGCGGGCGTTACCGTGTTCGCAGCGGCGGGTGATTCCGTGCTCTCTCACGGGATGAAACAGGCTGGCCGCGTTTCGTTGCATCATCCCCTCAGCCTGATTCTGGCCGTGCTCAATCCCTGGGTTGCGGTTGGCATTCTTCTGCTGCTGGCATTTTTCGGCGCGTACATGAATGCGCTGTCCTGGGCCGATCTCACTTACGTGTTGCCGGCCACATCGCTGGGCTATGTGCTGCTGGCGCTGGTGGCGAAGTTCGCGCTGCACGAGCAAGTCAGCCCGCTGCGCTGGGTGGGCATCGCGCTGATCACCGGAGGCGTGGGTTTCGTCGCGGGGGGCCCATCGCTCACGCCGCATCCACAAGCCGACGCTCCGTGTGAAAGCGAAGCGCCGGAAGCGGCCGTCTCGAGCCAGGTGGGTTCATGAAAGAACTCAACACTGGATTCGCCGTCTGGTGCGCAATCATAGCGATAGCATCCGCGTCGGTGGTGGGCGACGTGCTTCTGGCCCGCGCCATGAAACAGGTTGGCGACGTGCACGACCTGTGGGACCGCTCAGGATTGTGGACCGTAATAGGCCGCGTGCTGGGCAATCCGAATTTCTTTCTCGGCGTGGCGGCCATGGCGGTTGCGTTCTTCAGCCTGCTGTTCGCGCTGTCCTGGGGAGACGTAAGCCTGGTAGCTCCCGCCGCCGCATCGCTGACGTTTATCGGCAACGCCTTCGCCGCAAAAATATTTCTTCATGAGCGCGTCGACCGCCGACGCTGGATCGCCGCAGTGCTGGTGGCTGCGGGAGTGGTGCTGCTGGCGGGGTGACGCCGTGCGCTCAAATAAAAATCCCGCCCACTCAAAGGTGGGCGGGAATTCGGAGCACTAAAAGGAACCTTTCTTAAACCAATCACTTTTTCACTACCTCCTTCACCTTGTTCGAAGTGCGCTGGGCTCGAAGTTCAAATCACCGCTGTATACAGCATCCACGACTGACGTTCCCACGGGCAACGACGAGGTCGTGAAGCTGGCCTCCCCGCCGCTTAACGTTCCCGTTCCCAGTACTGTCGAACCTTTCATGAAGCTGACAGTTTCCCCGTCCGGTGGCGCGCCCGCGCTGGAACTTACGGTCGCGGTGAAGGTAACTGCCTCTCCGGAGATGGCCGGATTGGGTGAAGATATAAGGGAGGTTGTGGTCGCAGCGCCCAAGGGATTTACCTCAAACACAGCGCCGGCACCGGCTCCGCCTCCGGCGCCTCCGTACAGGTGACCGGAGCTGTCCAGAACCAGATTGCTGGGAAAGGCGCCGTCGGTGTAGTTGAAACTCCATAGAAGCTTATATTTGTAGGTCGCGCCGGTAGCGGTTTGATCGACGGGGAGTTCAAAGACCGTCCCACAGCCCATGGGAGCGCCACTGGAGTTCTGACATTGCGTGAGATATTTGCCGCCGTTAGCCGTCGTGCCATAGATGTTTCCGGAGGCGTCGAGCGTAACTCCGGCTGTGGGGCCGTCGCCGGTGGCCAGAGCTGTGAAGGAATGAAGAATCTTTTCCTTGTACGTTCCAGCCTCGGTCCCCGTAGTTACCGGGGACAGCTTCCAGACCATTCCCAAGTTTGAGCTGCCGCCTGCTCCCGTCGTCCCATAGACGTTGCCAGCGCTATCGACGGCTGGCGGGCCGTTCGGTATGAGGCCATCTGGAATTGTCCCGACAAGCGAGCCGTCAAAGGCGTGGATGACGCTTGCCACCCAGGAACCCGAGGAGTTGGTCAGCTTGAAAACGTTCCCCCACCCGCTTCCCGTAGTCTGGTTCCCGTCTACTCCGTACAGGTCTCCGCTGGCATCTATGGCCAATCCGCCGATGGGGGCATTCGGGTCTGAGTAAATCAGCGCTTCCTTCCAGCCGCCGCTGCCGTTCGGTGACAGCTCAAACACTCCGTTATTCACTGCGCCATAGAAATTACCTGCTGAGTCCCGAACGAGACTGCCGCTCGGCCAGGTGCCATCAGCGCAGTTCGCCTGGGCGCAGAAGCTATAAATGACGGTTTCGCACCAACCGTTGTTGCCTGGGGTCGTGCCGCCAGGACAGCCTTCGGGCGGCGATGCAGGCGTCAGTTCGAAGACCGCGCCGCAACCGTAAACGTCCTCGCAATTCGTCCCGAGGCCGCCGTTATAAGTCGCGCCGAACAAGTGCAGGGTTGTGTTGCTAAAAGGCCCGGTCCTTACGG
Source organism: Candidatus Sulfotelmatobacter sp. (assembly GCA_050014115.1). Lineage (GTDB taxonomy): Bacteria > Acidobacteriota > Terriglobia > Terriglobales > Acidobacteriaceae > Sulfotelmatobacter. The sequence continues at coordinate 3,095 of JBEKDY010000074.1, forward strand.
CGATCAACGGGGAGTCGGGAGACTCTCCGTCTGCGCAATAATTACCGGCGGCCGTGCAAAAGTTGTAGACCACGTAATGGCACCAGCCGTTGCCTGCGTCGCTTTCGCTGGGGCAGCCGCCCTCGGGCTCGGGGACGAGTTGGAAGACAGTGCCGCAACTGAAGGGGGAGGGGCAGTAAGAACCCTCCTGCTGCGCGCTTGCACCACCAGAGAAGGTTGTACCGTAGAAATCTCCGTACCCATCAGGCGTGAGAGAACCATTGGGTAATGCGCCGTCGATGCAATAAACGTCTGGGTGTGAGCAGAAGCTGTAAAGGGCCATCTCTGTCTGTGCCTGGGCCTTTTGGAATGTAGCCAGCAAGAGCACTGACAGCACGGCCGCAGTGGCTGCAGTGCGCAGCAGCGATGTGAGTTGCATAGTATCCTCCTTGTTTTGCGTGCAGAGGACGTCGGCATTTGCCGCCTCTATTAGATACAGCGCAAACGGCAGGCAAAACACAACATGTGACGGCGAGAATTTCTTTGGAGCCGGGGAAGTGGGCTATAACTGGCAACTGTGGAAAAAGTTGTCAAGGGGGTAAGGGTGAGGTTTTTGGAGTAAGCGATTGATTCGGTGGGGAATATATAGTTCGAAACCATGTTACGTTTGCCCACCTGATTTGATATTCTGGATATAGAGAAGAAAAACGAATGGCGCAGTCCCTAAAGGGCGCTGCGCCGTTTTTCTTGCCAGAATTCAGGAACAACGTCAAAAGTGACGGACAAGCCTGCCCTGAGCGGAGCCGAAGGGAGTGTCCGTCCTACACAGTTAGTGCTCGACGCGGTGCAGGGCTTCTTTGGCGGGGGCGTAGGTGTGGGCCAGGGCCAGGGCGGCGCGAAATTCGGCGGCGGCTCCGGCGCGGTCGCCTTGTTTTTCGAGCAACTGTCCGAGCATGAAGTGGGCTTTGAAGGCTGGGCCGGTTTCCACGGGAGACTGCAGGTAGCGGCGCAGCAAGCGCACGGCCAGGGGGTAGTTGCGACCGGTGCGGAGAAGCATGCTGGCGCCGTCCATCAGCGAATCGGGGCGGTCGAGCGGGCGGGACTCCAGGGTGGTGAGGGCCTTTTCCATCTGGTCGAGGCGGTTGGTGTGACGAAAAAAGATGGCGAGATTGAGCCAGGCGCGGGCGCCGCCGTGGCTGGCGTCGATGGCGGCGCGGTATTCGCGCTCGGCGGTGGGTTCGTCTTTGGCGTGTTCGGCGATGCGGGCCGTGATCCAGTGCGCCGTGGCGGGATCGAGACGGGCGATGGCTTCAGCCTGGGCGCGGGCTTTGTCTTTGCCGCCGCCGATGATGGCGGGAGCTTCGAGATAAAACTCGGCGAGATCGGTGCGGGCGGCCACGTTGGAAGGATCGAGTTCGACGGAGCGTTCGAATTCGGTGTGGACTTTTTTCGCGAGGCCCATGGCGCTGAGGAATCCGGCGCGGTCGGCTTTCTCTCCGTCGATGCGGCCAAGCCACAAATGATATAGCCCGTTGGTGGAATCGAGAGCCACGGCGCGCTCGCAGGCGGGGATGCCGCGGTCCCATTCGTCGAGCATGAAGTGGGCGCGGCACAGCAGGTTCTGAGATACGGCGTCATCGGGCGAGTGGGCAAGCTGCTGTTGCAGAGTTTGGATGGCGTCGTCGACTTGTCCGGCAGCGAGGAGGTCGGCGGCGGAATCTGCGCGGGCGCTGATGGAGAACGCAAGCGCGATGCATGCCAACAGGAGTTTCATGCGATGAAGCTTGTGAATGCCGAACTTCACTGCGGCGACCTCAGCGGCTGAAGCCGCGATCAAGACAGGTGACGAATCGCAGCGCGGAAGCGCTGCGCCACCCAAAATCGGTTTACTCCAAAATCACATTGATTAAAAATCAATTCCATCCGAGAGCAGCTAATTCGCGGCGCGGCTGGATCTTTCAGAGTTTTCTCAGGGGACCACCTTCACCTGGGCGCCGTCGGACAGAGGTTTGGAACCATCGGCGCTCAGCGCGACCACGGCGTTGTCGGGAAGTCCGGAGGTGATTTCCACGCGCGTGAGATTCTGTAGTGAAATTTCGACTTCGCGGCGGTGCAGGTGGCCATCGACGACCTGGTAGACGTAAGGTTTGGTGTCGTCGATGCGGAGGGCGTCACGCTGCAAGGTGAGGACTCCGCGATGCTCGGCGGTGACCACGGTGACGCCCACGTTGATGTTGGGAAGCAGGCGCAGATCGCGATTGTCGAGGATGCAGATAGCTTCGCCGACGTTGCGGGCTCCGCGCAGTTTTACGGTGGCGGGCACGCCGGAGAGCAAGCCGTTCCAGCTACGTCCAGGGAGCGCGTCCCAGGTGACTTCAACTTTTTGTCCGGCAGCGAGGCGGCCGAGGTCGGGCTCGTCGACAAACAGGCGCACCTGGACGCGGGTGAGATCGGCCTCCTGAAGAAGCAGATCTCCAGCCTGCACATAGGCGCCCTGCTTCACGGGCAGGGAATAGACGATGCCGTCGAAAGGCGCGCGGACGCTGGATTTGCTGAGCGCGTCTTCGGCGGCGTCGTAGGCGGCTTGGGCTTCGGAACGTTGTGCGTTCACTTTGGCGATTTCGGGCGATGAGTAACGGGCTTTCTGCTTTTGCTCGAGCAAGGTGAGATCGGCCTGAGCGCGGCGCAGGCGGTCTTCGGCTTGCTTGACTTCTCCTGGCGCGGCCGCGCCTTGCTGCTGGAGACGGCCGTAAGCGTCGAGACTGCGCTGGGCGGCGTCGCGCTCGCTGCGGGCTTTTGTCAGAAGCGCATCGAGGGTGAGGACTTCTTCATGAGTGCCTCCGGTGGAGACGTCGGTCTGATCGGATTGCGCGGCGGTCATCTGCGACTTGGCGTGCTCGGCCTGGCTGCGGATGTTGGCGTCGTCGAGTTGCAGAAGAAGCTGTCCCTTGCGCACGTGGTCGCCTTCCTTGACCAGCAGGCGCTTGACGACCGTGGCGATGGGAGAGTGAGCTTCGAAACTTTCCAGGGGCAGGGGCTCAACTTTGCCGTTGGTAGAAACCAGGCTGCGGATGGGACCACGCTCGACGGTGGCGACGTGCACGGACAGCGGTGCGCGGCGAGAAAAAATGGGGATGAGGACGGCGGCGGCAATGACTCCGGCGGCAAGCCAGGTGTTGCGGCGGCGGGTGGTAGGACGTCCGTTCGAATTGTGGTTGTTCGATGCCAAATTCTTTTCGTGAGCGGTTTCCGCTAAACTCGCCAGACCGTTTGCGTCAACCTGTTTTCTTTCAGGGCGCTGCGGGAACAATTGCAAGTAGTAATCTACCACCGCAGCGGCTCGGTGACGAAGCGCGGACGGCTCTGGCGACAGTACTTGGTTAGATGCGGATGGGGACGGAAAAGGCCCCACTTCTCGCAAAGGACGCGAGAAATGGGGCACCCAGGCTTGAAATCGGGATCCAGCTTTCGGTGCACACATTTACAATGGGCGCATGACCAAGCCACGCTACACCTCGGAGCATGCTGCTGCCGGGTTGGACGCTGAGTTTCCGGAGATTGAGACCTGGGCGAACCAGTTTCCGGGATACGAGATTGTGATTGATGATCCGGAGTTCACGTCGGTGTGTCCGAAGACGGGGTTGCCGGATTTTGGCGTGATCACGCTGCGTTACCAACCCGACAAAGTTTGTCTGGAGTTGAAATCGTACAAGGAGTATTTGCAGTCTTACCGCAACCTGGGAATTTTTCAGGAGAATATTGTGAACCGGGTTCTGGAAGATGTGGTGCGCTGGGCGAAGCCGGTGTGGGCGGAGGTGAAAGGCGATTTTCGTCCGCGGGGAGGGATTTCGACGACGGTGGTGGCGAAGTGGCCGCGGGCGAAGGGGAAGAAGTAGCCGTTGCAGTTTCTGGGGTGAGGGGGGGGCCGGGTTAGCGGGATGCGGGGGCGGCCCGTGGTTTGATGCGCTCAATCTCGGCTGCTTGTTCGGCCATTACCCGGCTAACTTCGTACGAGCCCTGCAGATTCAGCCAGAACTGTTCAGTCGTGCCGAAGAAGCGCGACAAGCGGACGGCTGTATCTGCGCTGATGCCGCGGCGCTCCAGGACAATGTCGTTGACGCGAGGCGCGGGGACGCGAAGCCGCTTCGCCAGTTCGTAAGCGGACATGTGCAATGGCTTGAGGAATTCTTCCCGCAAGATTTCGCCGGGATGAACTCTCCAGTGCGGAGCGCCTTTTCTTGGAATGCTTTCGTGTCCCATAGGGTCACCTCACTTTTTAACTACGATGCCGCCAATCGCTAGTGATAGTCCGTGATCTCGACTTCGAACGCATCGTGGCCGCGCCATACGAAGCAGATTCTGTACTGGTCGTTAATCCGGATGCTATATCGCCCCTGACGATTGCCGCGAAGTTTCTCCAAGCGGTTGCCGGGCGGGGATTTCAAATCGTCTAACGCCATCGCCCCGTCCAGCATCGCTAGTTTCCGTTTCGTAACGCTGGCGGGCGGAGACCCGCGAGTTTTTCCGGTAGCCCAGATTTCCGCCGACTCCTTATTGGCGAAAGTCTTAATCACTGCACGATACTAACGCGTATCGTTAATAACGTCAATCGTTATTATGCTGGTTGCCTGCGCCATGCTATATTCGCTCGCACTGTGGACACGACCAAACTCCATCCGCGCACGGCGCTGATTCTGCTGACGGCGCTGAATCTGCTCAACTACATCGATCGCTCTGTGTTGAATGCGGTGCAGCCGCTGGTGCAGGACGAGTTTCATCTGTCGAAGACGCAGGTGGGCTACCTGACCAGCGCATTCCTGATTTTTTATATGTTCGCGGCGCCGTTTGTGGGGCCGCTGGCGGACCGGTATTCGCGCAAACTTATCATTGTGGTGGGCGCAGTGTTCTGGAGCGGGCTCACGCTGCTGACCGCGGTGACGCATACTTATGCGGAGTTGCTGGTGCGGCATACGCTGGTGGGGATTGGCGAAGCGACGTTTGTGACGATCGCTCCGACGTTTGTGGCGGATCTTTTTGCGGAGGAAAAACGCGGCCGGATTCTGGGCGTGTTTTATCTGGCGATTCCGGTGGGCTCGGCAGCGGGATATTTGCTGGGAGGAAATCTGGCTCCGCACTATGGCTGGCGTTTTCCGTTTTATATTGCGGCGGCGCCGGGATTTCTGCTGGCGTTTGCGGTTTCGTTTTTGAAAGAACCGGAGCGGGGGCAATTTGATTCGCGCAAAGAAACTAAAGAGACTCCGGAGCGGACAAGTGTTTTGGGACTGTTTCGCAATCCGGCGTTCCTGACTGCGACGTTGGGCATGGCGGCGATGACGTTTTCTCTGGGCGGGATTCAGGTGTGGATGCCGCAGTTTCTTTATAGCGAGCGGCACTACACGCTGGCGGCGGCGAACCTAACTTTTGGTGCGATTATTGTGGTGGACGGAATTCTGGCGTCGCTGGCGGGGGGGTGGCTGGGCGACTATCTGCTGCAGCGGATGAAGAGTTCGTATTATCTGATTTCGGCGGCCAGCATGGGACTGGGGATTCCGTTCATGATTGTGGCGCTGTTCATGAAGGGACGAGTGATGGTTCCGGCGATTGCGGTGGCGGCATTTTTTCTGCTGTTCAATACTTCTCCACTGAACGCGGCGGTGATCAATTCGGTGGGCGCGCACATACGGGCGACGGCGCTGGCGGTGAATATTTTTATCATTCACCTTCTCGGCGACGTGCCGTCGCCGACCATGATGGGATGGGTGGCGGACCGGAAGTCGCTACAGGTGGCGTTTGTGCTGCCGGTGATGGCGATGGGGATTTCTTCCGCCATATTGTTTTATGGGATGAAGTTTGCGCCGGCGGTGCGCGGGGATGGGCGGGGATCGTGATCGTCGGCGGCAAAGAGCTTTTAACCGCTGAGATCGCAAAGGAAGGCCGCAGAGGACGCTGAGAAGGGCGTAAAACCAATTCACCACTAAGGGCACTAAGGATCACTAAGGAGAACCCAACAACTGGGGATGCATTACTTTCACTGGATTGCTGGGACGATTCTGGCGCTGGCGTGGGTTTCCCGCATTGTCGAGGCTGCGCTCGGGATGCCTGGTGTCGCGGATGTTTCGCGGCCGGAGTGGGATCGGAATCCGGTGGAGGCGGCGGGAAATCCTCCGGTTTCGATTATTGTGCCGGCGCGGAATGAGGAAGAGTCTATCGAACAGGCGCTGCGGAGTCTCCTCGCGCTTGACTATGACAATTATGAAGTGATCGCCGTCAACGACCGGTCGACGGATAGGACGGGCGAGATTATGGAGCGGGTCGCAGGAGATCTCCCGTCGGGAAAACGGTTGCGGGTGGTGCATCATCGCGAGCTTCCTGAGGGATGGTTGGGGAAGACGCATGCCATGTGGACGGCGACGAATCTGGCTGCGGGGGACTGGTTGCTGTTTACCGACGCGGATGTGATGTTCAAGCCGGAGTCTTTGCGCCGGGCGCTGGCTTATGCGGAGGCCGAGCAGGCCGACCATGTGGTGCTGTTTCCACAGATCATCATGAAGCGGCCGGGCGAGTACATGATGATCGCGTTTTTTCAGACGATGTTTATGTTTGGACACCGGCCCTGGAAAGTGGCCGACCCGAAGGCGAACGACCACATGGGCGTGGGCGCATTTAACCTGGTGCGGCGGAGTGCGTATGAAGCGGTGGGCACTTACGAACGCCTGCGCATGGAAGTGGTGGACGACATGAAGCTGGGCAAGGTGATCAAGAATGCGGGCTTCGCGCAGCGGAATGTGTTTGGCAGCGATTTGATTTCGATCCGCTGGGCGAACGGCGCGATGGGCGTGGTCGATAACCTGACCAAGAATTTTTTTGCGATTCTTTCGTTTCAGTGGTGGCGGACGCTGCTCTCGGCGTTTGCGCTGGCATTTATCAACCTGGGTCCGTTTATGGGAGTGTGGCTGGCGCACGGATGGGCACGCGTGCCTTATGCGGTGGCGCTGGGCTCGATGTTTTTAATTTATATGGGGATGTCGTGGAGATCGGGCGTGCCGCCTTATTATTTTTTGTTGCATCCGGTCAGCACGGTGCTTTTTGTTTATACGCTGCTGCGGTCGATGACGCTGACGCTGTGGAACGGCGGGATCGTGTGGCGGGGGACGAAGTATCCGCTGGAGGAGTTGCGGAAGGGGCTGGTGTGAGAAGGCTGCGCGGTGCGACAGTGCAGAGGCGAGAGGCAAGAGCTTTTGACCGCGAAGGTCGCAAAGGAAGGCCGCAAAGGACGCAAAGACGTGCTTGCGCAGTGGTAGCGCGCCGCCGGGCTTCGCGGGACAGCCAAGGCTGTCGCCACATGAGCAATTAATCGGGCGGGTCGCTGGTGTTGCCTTCGGCATCGGTGTCTTTGCCGAAGGTTGCGGTATCGGTGGGGATGGGTTTTACTTTTCTTGGTTTCTTTGAGGCGCGCATTCTTCCGGCGCTGTAGTGGCCCTGCTTTTCTGCGTCGTAGTTTTTGGGCAGGGGAGGGATCATAGTGGATCCGTTGGTGAGTTGTCCGACGCGGCTGAGGATGATTTCGGCGCGGCCGTCGTAGAGCTTTACTCTTCCGTGAATCTCGATCAATTGTCCGGCGAGGCGGCGGACGTCGCCGACATCTTTCAAGTCGGAGGAGAAGACGACTACGCTGAACGGGCAGGCCATTTGATCCTGGCAGAAATCGACGTAGTGGACGCCTTTGCTTCCTCCCTTGACGCGGAGGACTTTTCCGGTGACGCATTTGTCTTCGCCGATGTGGTGGGAGGCTTCCTGAATGGGGATGCAGTCGGAGCGGGCGAAGAGGGGGATGGAGAGAAGGCACGCGGCCAGTGCGGCGAGACTGCGGTCTCTGGGATGGCTCGCTGCCGGGCGTCGCCTGGCCTGACAGCCGAGGGCAGCTGTCCCCACATGGGTCGGGGAGGAGGCTTGGGAGACTTGCATTACCTGATTCTAAGAGCCTGGGATGGTGGCGGTTGGGGTCGGGCGGAAATATGTCTGGTGCATTTCCCGGAATGAAACCAGACGAGGCACGGCCGAGACGTCGATTCGTGGGCAGCGTCCCCACTTCTCGCAAGGAACGCGAGAAATGGGGCACCCAGCAATTCTTGACGGCCCGTCCATTTCTGGCGATGAACTCTTTTATTTGAACGGCTATTTGAACGACTTTACGGCAGCGGTCTCGTCGTCTTTGACATCGAAGACGGTGTAGAGCTTGGTGATCTGCAGCAGGTCGTTGACTTTTTTGGTGAGCTTGAGCAATTTGAGCTCGCCGTTCTGGTTCTTGGTGGTGGTGAAGGCGCTGACGAGTTCACCGATGCCGGAACTGTCGATGTAGTTGACGTCGGCCAGGTTCAGCAGAATTTTCTTTTGTCCTTTGGCCAGAATTTCGCGCACGGTATCGCGCAGAGTAACGCTGCCTTCGCCGAGGGTGATGCGGCCGCTGCAATCCACAATTGTGACTCCATCCACCTGCCGGGTGCTAATCTTCATGCTCACTGGGAAGCCTCCTTGTCGCCCGCGGATGGACCGTGGACGTGCTTTATCATTTTGAGTTCGGTGCCCGTGTGCGACGGGCGAATTTCAACTACATCCATAAACGAGCGCATAAGAAAGATACCGCGCCCGGAAGTTTTGAGCAGATTCTCCGGGGCCAGAGGGTTGGGGATGCGCCCCAGATCCATACCGGCACCCTGGTCACAAATAGTAATGACCAGGTTCTCGGGGGTGCGTTCGAAAGACAAAGTGACTTTCTTGTCGGCTGCGTAAGCGTTGCCATGCAGAACGGCGTTGACCGCGGCCTCGCGGACGGCCATGGAAATCTGCATGACTTCATCCTCGGAAAATCCCAACTCTGTGGCAATACGGGTAGCCTTTTCTTCGGCGCTGTCCACCGTTTGCAGGGTGGAATCCAGCGTGTATGAGACCCTTTGCTCGGTTATGCCCATAGATGAAAGGGAGAATCGGGATCCGGCCAGGCGCCCGTGTTTTATGCGATTGCGCCGTTCAGGTCCTCGCCGGAGGCCCTTTTCCAAGGAATGCGGTAGTTTGCCTGTCGGGAGGGGAAATGTCAACGCTGAGTGGGGGGGAACGAAATTTTACCCCTAAGGACGCAAAGGAGCACCGAGGAAATCCCTTCGCGTCGGGTGCCTGATAAAGTTATGGCGTTATGCTGCTGCGACAGGCGAAGCGTGGTTTCAGGATCGCCGTGCTGGTGCTGGCCGGGCTGGCGGCCGGCGTCTATTGCGGAGACTTTGCGGTGTTTCGGGTTCGCGTCGCGGCGAACTGGAATCCTTATGGGTCGGTCACTGTGGAGCCTTATTATGCGGTCGCGCAGAAAAGCGGGAAGACGCAGTTTATCTTTCAGGGGCCGCAGCCACAGACTTGCATTCATGCGTTCCTGCCGCATTCGGGTTACAGCACTTGCTGGTATTTGAGCAAGCACCCGGAGCAGAGGACGGACATCTAGTCAGCGATTTGCGGCGTGGTAAATTGATGGGTTCCGGGCGGGCGTTGACGAGTCAGCTTTGATTGGGGGATTCATGTCGGCCGAACAGAAGAAAAATTATTTTTCAGTGCGCGCGGGGTGCGCGTTTGCCATGTGCGCGTTCATTGTCACCGCTGCTGTGTCCATGGCCGCAGCTGCGACGCAAGCTTCCGCCGATCCGCGGCTGGAGAAGGCTTACCGCTTTCAGCGGGGTGGGTGGACGTATGTTCATCTGGAGGGGACGCCTTCGGAGATCGGGTTTCAGCATGGATCGCTGCTGGCGCCGGAGATTGCGGATGCGTTTGCGGCGATCCAGCTTTTTGATACGCGCGGGACGCAGCGCGATTGGGAGTTCTTCCGCACCACGGCGCGGGAAATGCTGTGGCCGCACATTGACCTGGAATACCAGCAGGAATTGCAGGGAATTGCCGACGGAGTTAAATCGCAGGGTGTGAATCTGGACGTGTATGACATTGTCGCGCTGAACGCGTTTGAGGAAGTTCCGGATTACTACGTGCCGTGGCTGAACAAGAAGAACAAGTCGGAGAAGCCGGGGAAGTCGCCGAAACTGGTTGCGCCGGGGAATTGCAGCGCATTTATTGCGACCGGGAGTTATACGAAAGACCATCAGATTGTGATCGCGCACAACAACTGGACGAGTTATCTGGCGGGCGAGCGCTGGGTGGTGGTCTTTGACATTGTGCCGGAGCACGGCAGCCGCATATTGATGGACGGGTTCCCGGGAGTGATTACCAGCGACGACGATTTCGGAATTAATGCGGCGGGGATCATGAGCACGGAAACCACGATCACGCAGTTCGAGGGGTGGGATCCGAACGGGAAGCCAGAGTTCATGCGGGCGCGCAAGGCACTGCAGTATGCCAGGAGCATTAATGAATACGTTCGTATTATCAAGGAAGGTAATAACGGCGGATACGCTAACGACTGGCTGATTGGCGACCGCAAGACGGGCGAGATTGCTTATCTCGAACTGGGGCTGAAGAATACTCCGCTGTGGCGGACGAAGGACGGATATTTCGTGAGTTCGAATTTTGCGCGCGATCCGAAACTGATTCGCGAAGAGACGAGCGGGTTCGATGTGAACGATGCTTCGTCGTCGGCGAATGCGCGGCACGCGCGCTGGGAAGAGTTGATGCTGCAATCGAAGGGCAAGATCGATGTCGAGATGGCGGAGGGCTTTTTGTCGGATCACTTTGACAGTTTCGACAAGGTGGGTGGAGCGACAGTGAAGAACCAGCCCAATGAGCGTTCGCTGTGCGGGCATGTGGATGTGTCGCCGCGGGGCGTGAAGGAGTGGGAGTGGGCGGCTTACAATCCCGGGGGCGCGGTGCAGGGCAAGGCTACGGACAGCAAGATGGCGGCGAATATGAGTTTCGTGGCGCGGGCGGGGCATCCGTGTGGGGCGGATTTTGTGGCGGCGGATTTTCTGGAGAAGCATCCGGAGTTTGCGTGGCAGAAGCCGCTGTTGAGGGATATGAAGGCGGGGCCCTGGACTATGTTTGTCGCGGGGCAGAGGGGTGGGGAGTGAGGCTGGGGGAGCTTCTCTGCTCAGGTCGCGACAGTCCTTTCGGCTGTCTGCGGGGATCCTCACTGGAATCGAGATCAAAATCCCCGCCCTGTCCCTCCAAAAGCGGAGGGACAAGGACGGGGCACCTGTCGCCACATATGCGGTGCCATTATGAGTAGTGCCACATGAGCAGAGGAGGGAATTTTTTATGAAGGAAACTCCGCAGCAGTATACGCAGCGCATTGTTAACTACATGGACGGGAAGAAGCCGCTGGCGGTGCAGGCGGCTACGGCGAAGAAGCTGGAGCGGCTGATTAAGGGTGTGCCGGCGAGCAAATTGCGCAAGAGGCCAGCGCCGGATAAGTGGTCGGTGGGGGAGATTCTGGCGCATTTGGCAGAGACGGAGATTGTGGGCGGGTTCCGCATGCGGATGATCCTGGGCGCGCCGGGGACTCCCATTGCGGCGTTTGACCAGGACGCGTGGGTGCTCAGCGGGCACTATGCGAAACGCGATCCGCGAAAGTCGGTGGAACAGTTTCGCGTGGTGCGGGAGGCGAATCTCGCGCTGCTGAAGTCGCTGACTCCGGACCAATGGAAACATTACGGGATGCATGCCGAGCGTGGGCAGGAAACGATTGAGCATATCGTGAGGTTGTACGCGGGGCACGATCTCAACCATTTGCGGCAGATCGAGGCGATTCTCGGGAAGTGAAGGCGGTTCGATTGCCAAACCGACAGGCTCTTCGCTTTCTTGGAATCGCAATCGCGGTTTCGGTGGTGCTCTCGTTTCCCATCGAGCGGGTCACGCACACCACACAGGCGCCTGGGTTTTACTGGTTTCAGAATTCATGCGGCAGCGTTGAGTTTCTTCTGAACCTGGGTCTGATCGTCCAGGCAGTTTTGACTCCGCTGTTTGTTTTCTTGCTGCCGGGGCCGGGATCTATTTTTTGGGGGAAGGCCCGCCCGTCGTATTCTTCTGTTCCTTCAGTTGGCTCGTCTTCTCTTCCTGTGCCGCGCGCGCTGGCGCGTCCGGAGGACCATGGCGGCGCGAGAGCGCGGAGGACTGCGAGTTCCGTCGAGGTGCGACCTCTCATCATGGTGCTCGCGGCGGTGATTGGAATCATTGCCCTGTTGATGTTTCTGAGAAGCGGCTGGCAACTGAAGCACATTGATTTTTTCCCCGGCAAATCTCCTTCAACGTCGATGACATGGTTGCGAGCGGGCGCTTTTTCCCAGGGCGTGATCGAGTTTATCGTTGGCCTGGCAGGGATGGGTGCGGCGATTTATTTGTTGTACCTGTATATGCCGACGCAGCCTGCGTGGTTCATGCTGGTGGGATGGTTGTCGGCCGCGGTGGTTCCTTTTGTGTGGTGGTATGGGGTTCGGGGATATGCCGGGCTTCATGGAGAGTGTGCGGCGCTGTTCGACTCGAGCCTCCCTGTGCATGTTTTTCAACCGGATTTCCTGGCGGATTGCGCGCACTATTTTAAATACCTGGGCGGATTCTCTGCGGTCTGGCTGGGGGTTGCGGCGGGCGGACTGCGTCTGCAATCAGCGCGTGCAGCGGAAGGTGATTCTTCCGGCAACGAGCTGCGTCTGTTCCAGAATTTCTTTTGGGTCTATCTGCTGGGTTGGGCGGTGCAATATCGTCTTGGCCAGTGGTTGGTGGTGGTTGGGGCTCACACTAGCCAGGAGTGGGTCACTTACTCCGTGGTGAGCTTTGTTTATCTTATTGCCAGTTCGCTGTGGTCGCTCGCCTTCATCCGCTTCTTCTGGAATTTGAAAGCTCGAACGCGAGTTGCGAATGTTGTCGTGCTGTTTTGCGGGAGTTGGTTGATATGCCTGCTGACCGCGCTGACGTTTATCTGGCTGATGATGTGGGCTGGACCGGCCCTGGCACCGCTAGCTACGCTGAATCTGTCGGGCGCGGCATGGGCTCTGGCGGTTGGCACGTGGCGCTGGCGCGCTCTACAGGAGCAAACACCGATAAACGCAGCCCTGGCCGGAGCTCAGCCGCAGGAAAAACGACCGGCTCTTCTGGGCCTGCGGGCCATCGAAATCGTGGGTTCGATCGTTGGCGCTTTTATGCTGGTCGCCGCCATCCTTGCCTACCTGGCTTTTCTCTATGTGACACTTAGATTCCGGCATCATCAGTAGGGAAGACTTGCCGCGGGGCTTCGCCACCGCGGGACGGCCGGGGCGGCCGTCGCCACATGAGGATCGCACGAAAGGTGCGAACCTTACGGTGCCGACCGCTTCCTTCGCGCCGGAGATGCTTCGGCGGATCGGCTCTAAACAGGATATACTTAAGACACTTAACCTCGAAGACACTTCACTGGAGTTTGCGCCTTCGCGATTGAGAGATCGAGAGGCGCATTCCTTGGATTCGCGGGCGCTCCCAAGTAAATCACTGCGTTACACGACAGGATACGACCTGACGGGATACGACTGGTCAGGGTACGAGCGGTCCGGCCAAAGACGTGCTATTTGAGAAAATTTATAACGCTGTTTACGGTGGTGACACTGGCGGCAGCGGTGTTATGGCGATCCTCTCCTGACTACCGGATGGCGGTCGAGGTGGTGGTCTCCGTGGGAGCGATCGTGCTGGCGGTGTCGGCTCTCGCCGCGCACAAGATCATCTGGGGACTGGTTTTCCTGGGACTTTTGGGCGTGTTCACACCCTTCCGGAGCGGCCAGTTTTCCAGCGTCCTGGTATCCACGTTTGACATGTTGACGCTGGCGCTGTTCGCGGCCTCGCCGATCATGTTTAGAAAATCGGCAACCGGGTATAGAAAATCCGGAACATCGTAAGAGCAAGTGCCCCCCGTCCGGGAGCGTTTTTACAGCTGGTAAGGTTCGTTCACTAACCCGAAATCACAGGAGTTCATCATGTCCGGAATCAACGGTGACAAAGCCAGATTTCATCGGGAGCGCAAGCAGAGGATCGCGAAGCGGAACCGAAATCGAGAACTCTTGAAGAGCCTGATCGAACAGCCGAAGCCGGCGGCGCCGGCCTCCGCGTCGAAAGCCAAGGCGGTGGCTGAATGACCACGACCATGGTGGCAGCGGCGCAGTTGGAGCCGATTCCGAATGCGCTCAAGAAAAGGCGCGTCCTTCTGGTGGATGCATCGGCGACGAAGCGCGAATTGCGCGCCGAGACCATGCGGAAGATGGGCATTGATGTGGACTGCGCGGCTGACATCAGCGAAGCACGCTCCTGGTGGCGGGCTGCGCTGTACAACCTGGTGCTCATGAACGTGGAAAATGACCTGGGCCACCGGGACAAATTTTGTGATGAGGTGCGCGGTGCGACGCCGCCGCAGCAGTTGGCGTTCCTGGTGGGCGGGCCGGATTTTCTGGCGCATTTACCGATGGCGGACGAAGATTCGTCATCCCGCAAGAATGGGGACTACTCCAATACTGGCGACGTGAAGGCGGCTATGACGGCGGACATTACGGGAGAAATGGGACAACGCTGGGGAATTCTGGAAGCGTCGCGGCGAATCTCCGCGGTGCGGTCGCTGTCGCACGCTCGTACCCAGGCGCTGCGCGAGAGACCTGCGCCGCCGCGGGATTCTGAAATCCGGCTGTCGAAGCGGGCGGGTGAATCCCGGTCGCTGGATGATTTATTGAGAGAGGAAATGCAATGAAGAATCTTTATGTTGGCAATTTACCCCACAGCACCACGGAAGCGGAACTGCGCACGCTGTTCGAGACCCACGGAGCCGTGGAAAAAGTGAGCGTCGTCACCGACCGGGAAACCGGGCGGGCGCGCGGCTTCGGGTTCGTGGAAATGACCAATGCGGGCGAAGCCGAGAAAGCCATTGCGGCATTGAACGGAACGCAATTGGGCGGGCGTGCCTTGACCATCAACGAGGCGAAACCGAAGACAGACCGTCCCAAGAGCGGTAGCGGCGGCGGGCAGCGGTTTGGCGGCGGTGGTGGAGGCGGGCGCGGACGCGACGATTACCAGGGACATGCGCGCCAGCCGCGCGAGCCGCGCTGGTAGGTTTTGCGGCCGAAGTTTTGCGGCACCGCATTTAAGGTTTAGCGTTTTGGCTTGGGCCAGCTTGATGAATATTCCTGCTGTACATCCTTGCCTGACATCCTTGCTTAGCATCGATGCTTAACATGGATGAGAAACTATCGACATTGGGAGACTGGGTATGCCACGAGGCCGATCGACATTTACGAAGCGCCAGAAAGAACAGACGCGCCAGCAGAAACAACGGGACAAAGCCGAACGCCGCGTACAGCGCAAGCAGGACAAGCCGGAAGGCAGCGTTGACGACATGGACGACTTGCAGGAACATGCCAGGGCGCAGGCGGCGCTGTTCAACATCGGGGTGGAAGAACCGAGCGCGGAAGAACCCACGCCGGATAGCGGGAACGAGCGCTAGGCTCGAAGAGCAAAGTCAAAAGCAGCGGGCGGGAGTGCCCGCTCCACAAGCAAAACCAACGTCAAGGGCCACGCGTCCTACATAAGCTGCGGTAAAAAGCGGGGGCGGGCAAGAGTGCCCGCCCCATACGTTCGTTTACACGAACACTTCACCGGGCAATGCGGTCAGGGTGCGGCTGGCCAGGGTGTTCTGGATTACCGGCTTTGGGCGATCTTGGGACGATGGATCGAGTTGCATGCGTTCGATGCGGAGCTTCAGAGTGCGCTCGATGTCGCGTAGTTGCAGGATCTCGGCGGCGGCAACCAACGTGGTCGCGTGGCCTTGCGATCCGGCGCGTCCGGTGCGGCCGACGCGGTGAATGAAGTCCTCGGCCATTTTCGGCAGGTCGTAGTTGATGACGTGAGCCACGTCGTCGACGTGCAAGCCGCGCGACGCAATGTCGGTGGCGACGAGGATCTGGTGACGGCCATCCTGAAATCCGCTTAATGCTCCGTTGCGCTGCGACTGCGAACGGCCGCCGTGAATCAGGGCTGCCGACGCAGCACGTCGAGTTTCTCGCCCGGACGCACTTCGTAAGCTTTCAGCTGCACGCTCTCCGCGGGCTTGAGTACTGAGCCAAGTGCGGCGCGCACAGGCTCGTGCGTGTATTCATGCACCAGGCGGGCAACGGAACTCTCCATAGTGGCCGAGAAACACAATGTCTGGCGGCGCGTGGGCAATGCGGAAACAATACGCTGGATGGCGGGCAGAAAGCCCATGTCGAGCATGCGGTCGGCTTCGTCGAGCACCAGCATTTTTATGTGGCGCACGTCGGCCAGACGGCGATCCATAAGATCCTGCAGGCGGCCGGGAGTGGCGATGACCAATCCGGTACCGGCGCGGAGGCCATCGATCTGGGCCTTCTCCGAAACGCCTCCGATGACCAGCGCCGCCCGGGGCAGAGCTTTGTCGCGGATGTTCTCGTAGGCTTCATGGACTTGCATGGCCAGCTCGCGCGTGGGCAATAACACCAGCACGCTGGCGTTCCGCGACGGCTCGCGGCGCAGTAGTTCGATCGCCGGAATCAGAAAGGCGAGGGTTTTGCCGGTGCCGGTTTGGGCCGTGCCGATTACGTCTTTGCCTTCAAGCGCCGGAGGAATGGCGCATTCCTGGATGGGGGTTAAGGTTGTGAATTGAGCTGCGGCCAGCTTCTGCTGTAAGGCAGAAGACAAGGGCAGTTCTGTGAATGTAGTCATTAAATTTTGGTTCTTTCTGGAGGGGCCTGTTGTCACCGACACTCAGACACACGTCTGGAGTTTTCATGCCACTCACGTTCAATTTTAGATTGGCGCTGAAAAAGACGGCAGGCAGGAAAAGCGGAGATGAAACTGGTCCGCCGAGACTAAGCTCAAGAAGGACCACCGCGTGACGAGCAGACCGCAGTAATAGCGTCAGCGACAGTATAGCAGATCGTGTGCGGCAGACGAAAGGAAACCGCACGCGAGGCTCAGTTTCAGGAGATTACTTCGGTGTAATCGATCCGCACCCTTGTTTCCGGAAGCATTACTTTCAGGATGCATGGTCTGTATAATCACTCTGAGGTTTGTCGTGGAGAGGGCGGAAAGAAGAGAGATTGCGGCTCGTTCAGTACCATGGTGGCGCGTGGCGTTTGTCTGCGTTGTCATGTCTTCTCTCGTGCTATCGCTGGCGACACGAACTTTCGGCGGTACAGCTTCCCGCTCGATAGTGGTTCAGTCCAACTCGCCACAGGCCATGCGGCAGCACATGGATCGTGACGCGGTTCGTTGGGCCGCTCCGGTGGCCAAGCTGGTGGTGTCGCAGGCTCCTACGTTCTATCCTCGTGTGGCGCCAAGCGGCCCGCCGCTTCCCACTCTCCTTCTCGAAGAAAATCTCTATAATCGACCGCCTCCCGTCTGCTGACCTTTGTTTCCCTCGTTCTGAAGAAACTCGGGCTTCGACTGAGCTTCAACTCGTTCTTCATTGAGGTGACATGGCCCAACCACAACTGGAGCCTACCCTGATGACTTAAAGATCTGAGTCTGGTGGAAGCTGTAATATGGCTCGATATACTGGCTTCGGGTGCGGTGGGTGGGATGACTTTCAGCCGCTTCCGCTGCTGTGCGCGAGTTTCATCCTCCGCTCCTGCTTCCCCGTTCTTGCGGGAGTGAGGATTTCCTTACCAGTCCCCGGCGTGCAGATTTGGAGCAAGAAATGACCCTGCGACGCAGATCCATCGTGATTGGAGCGGTTGTAGTCCTGACCGTGGTTATTACGGCCGCGCTGATGATGAAGCATTTGCTTGGTGACGCGAATGCCGACGGGGCCGACAAGCCAGCGCAACGGCTCGCGCCGGTGGTGTTGGTTGCGCGCGTTCCACTCGAGAACGTTATTACCCTTACGGGAGAATTCCGTCCCTTCCAGCAGGTCGATGTTCACGCCAAGGTCGCGGGCTACGTCCGCCACATCTTTGTGGATGTGGGGGACAAAGTTAGGGCGGGGCAGGAACTGGCCATTTTAGAGGTCCCTGAACTGAATGCGCAGGTGATGGGAGCAAAATCGGACATCGGTCGCAGTCAGGATGCGATTCGCCGCGCTCAGAGCGAAATCGAGCGGGCGGAGTCCACGCACACTGCTTACCACGCAGCCTATACGCGGCTCAAGCAAGCGTCAGAGGAGCGGCCGGGTTTGGTCGCCGAGCAGGAACTGGACGATTCGATGGCAAAGGATAAAGAGACCGAGGCCCAGACCGATAGCGCTCGGGCGGCTCTGGCTGAATCGCAAAACCAGCTTGGGATGGCGCAAGCCACGCTTGATCGCCTTTCAGCATTGCAGGCTTATTCGCACATCACGGCTCCTTTCGCGGGCGTGGTTACCAAACGCTATGTCGACACCGGCGCCTTAATCTCAGCCGGAACCTCATCTGAGACGCAATCGCAGCCGGTGGTGCAACTCGCGGAGTGGTCCCTGTTTCGGCTGGAGATTCCAGTTCCTGAATCCGCCGTGCCGATGATCCATTTGGGCAGCATCGTGCAGGTCCATGTTCTCGATTTGAATCGAGACTTTCAGGGTCGCGTGTCCCGCTTCGCTGACGCCGTGAATGACGAGACCCGAACCATGCACACCGAGATTGACGTAGAGAATCCGCAGGACACTCTGACCGCAGGCATGTACGCCGACGTGAAGCTTGCGTTGCAGGGAAAAAAGGGCGCGCTCACGGTTCCCGTCCAGGCCGTAGTTCAGGACGGCAACCAGCATTATGTGCTGGCTCTCGACGATCAGAATCGCGTGCAGAAGCGGAACGTTGAATTAGGGGAGCAGACCTCCGCCAGCGTGGAGATCGTTCACGGCCTCTCGGAAAAGGATCGAGTGATCAGCGCCGGTCAGTCCGACTATGCGATCGGCGAGGTGGTGACGCCGAAGCTGGAATCAGCGCCCACCGGTGCCAGCGAAGGCCAGACGGGAGAGCGAAAGTAATGCCGAGATTCGCTCTGAAGAACCCGTTCTTCGTGATCATGCTATGTCTGGTGATCGCCGTGGTCGGCGTGACGACGGTGGCTCGGATGCCGGTGGACCTGTTCCCGCAGATCAAAATTCCCGTAGTCGTGGTTGCGACCTTTTACTCGGGAATGCCGCCCGAGCAAGTCGAGGCCGACATTACCGACACGTTCGAGCGTTTCTTTACCCTGGGCAGCAACATCGACCACATCGAGTCGCGCTCTCTTACGGGCGTGAGCCTGATCAAGATTTACTTCAAGCCGGGCAGCGACGCCAATGCGGCTCTCAGCAATATCGCAAACCTGGCGATGGCGGACCTTCGGCGTCTGCCTCCGGGAACTTTGCCGCCGGTGGTGCTCAAGTTCGATGCTTCGAGCCTTCCAGTTTGCCTGGTAACGCTGAAAGGGGAAGGCCTCAACGAAACCCGGCTGAAGGATCTGGCGCAATTCCAGGTTCGCAACCAGATTGCGAACGTATCCGGCGCCTCTGTCCCACAGCCTTTTGGCGGGCGTTATCGCCAGATTATGGTTTATGTGGACCCGGTCAAGCTGGAGGCACACCAGCTTAGCCTGATGGACGTGGTTCATGCGGTGAACGATTCCAACCTGATTCTTCCCGCTGGGGATGTCCGCATCGGTCCCAGAGATTACAACATCTATGCCAACGCGCAATTGCCCGATGTAGCTGAGATTAACCGGATACCGCTGAAGACCGTCGGCAACGCGTCGGTGATGGTTGCCGATGTGGGTGAGGCCAAGGACTCAGGCGCGATTCAGACCAACATCGTACGTATCGACGGACAGCAGTCGGTCTACATCCCTGTCCTGAAGCAAGGCGGCGACAGCAACACCATCACGATTGTGAATGGAATCAAAGCCGCGATAAAGAACCTTTTTGACATTCCGAAATCGCTGAAGACGGCGGTTGTTTTTGACCAGTCCATCTTTGTCAAGAGCGCCATCAAGAATGTGATGAAGGAAGGCGGAATTGGGCTGCTGCTGACGGGCATCATGATTCTGATTTTTCTGGGTAGCCCGCGCGCCACGGTTGCTGTGCTGCTGTCGATTCCTCTTTCTGCTTTGGTGTGTTTTTTGCTCATGAATGCGCTGGGTGGCTCGATCAATGTGATGCTCTTGAGCGGTTTGGCTTTGGCTTTCTCTCGGCTGATCGACGACTCGGTGGTGGTGCTGGAAAACATTTTTCGTTACATGGAAATCGGCGAAGCTCCAGGAGTGGCCGCGGAAAAGGGAGGGATGGAAGTATCGCTGGCAGTGCTGGCGGCTACGTCGACCACCTCGATCGTGTTTTTCCCCGTAACGTTGTTCTATGGCGTCAGCCGCTATTTGTTTATCGACCTCGCTCTGGGTGTAGTCCTGTCTATTTTTGCCTCCTATGTCTTTGCTATGACCGTGGTGCCCCTCTATTGCGCGCACTTCATCCACGTCGAAGACGTGGAAGAGGAAACTGAACACGAGTCAGAAGACAAAGCCGCTACCCGATCTATCTTCCGGAAGTTCCTGGGCTGGTTCAATGAGCGATTCCAGAAGCTCCTGGATCTTTACGAACGTTGGGTGACGCGCGCTCTTGCCCGGCCGGGGATCACTGTGGCGTGGATCGCCGGGGGCATCGTCCTGGTGCTGGCGGGAGTTTTTCCCTTCGTGGGGACAGCCTACTTTCCTCGCACCGATCCGGGCCAGTTCGTGATCAACATCAAGGCGCCCAGCGGTTCCCGCATCGAGGTCACGAATCAATACATCGCGCGCGTCGAGAACGATATTCATCAGGTGATCGGCCCCCACGACCTCGGAATGATCGTCTCCAATATTGGGATTACGCCCGATCTTTCCGCCATCTACACCAGCAACTCGTCCATGGATACTGCATTCGTCCAGGTGAGCCTGAAGGAAGACCACAAGTTCGGCAGCTACGAGTACATGCGGCGCGTTCGCCACAAACTGGCTGAAGACTTGCCGGAACTGGAGACATATTTTCAGGCGGGCGGATTGGTCGACGCGGTAATCAACCTGGGATTACCGGCGCCTATCGATGTCCAGGTGAGAGGCAACGATCTGGACGGCGCTTATAAAGTGGCGGCGAACATCGCCAAACAGATCCGAAGCCGCAAGGGCGTGAGCAGCGTGCTGATTCCCCAAAATCTTCTTTATCCTGGACTGCAGCTGAACATCGATCGCGAACGCGCCAGCCTGATCGGACTCACACCCAAACAGGTGGTGGACAACGTGATCACCGCGCTGACTTCCAATGGAATGATCGAACCGAGCTACTGGATCGATCCCAAGACGGGGAACAACTACATGCTCACCGTGCAGTACTTCGATAAGCAGATTGAGAACATGAGCATGGAGGATTTCAAACAAATCCCGCTGCGCGCCCCGAATATCAAGAATTACACGCCTCTGCAATCCGTGGCCGATATAACGCCGATGAACACGCCGACTGAAGTCGACCATTATCAACTACAGCGCGTCATCGACATCTATGTCATGCCCGCGGGCGAGGCTTTAGGTGGAATCAGCCGCGAAGTCAACGACATCGTCAGACATGTGACGTTACCGGAAAACATCCGGATCGAAGTGCTCGGATCGGTCGTTGGCATGGACGAATCCTTCAAGCGCTTTTCCATCGGTCTAGTGCTGGCGATTGTGCTGGTCTACCTGGTTCTGATGGCGCAATTCGCTTCTTTCATCGACCCGCTCATCATTCTGGTTGCGATTCCTCCAGGATTGTCGGGAGTGGTGCTGATTCTCTGGCTGACCCACAGCACCTTCAACATCATGTCGCTGATGGGCGTGATCATGATGACTGGAATCGTCGTTTCCAACAGCATCCTGATCGTCGAGTTTGTCCGGCAGCTGCGCAAGGAGGACTTCGCGCTGCAGGAGGCGCTGGTGCGGGCGTGCAAGATCAGGCTGCGCCCGATTCTCATGACCTCGCTCGCAACTTTACTGGGAATGCTGCCCATGGCGCTGGGTCTGGAGACGGGCAGCGAGCAATACGCGCCTCTGGCGCGCGCCGTGATCGGCGGTCTCGCGGTTTCGGTGGTCGTCACAGTTTTCCTCGTACCCGCGGTTTATCTGATGGTTCACCGCAAGGATGAGGATAAGAAGAACGAGAAAAAGGAGGGACAGCCGGCATGACATTGCGACTGGTGTTTCTGTTGGGCGCTCTTGCGCTCTCCACCCACACGCTCTCAACGCGAGGAATGGCGCAGTCGGTATCGCTCGTGCCGGGTTCGTCTTCCTCGAAGGTGATACGGCTCAGCGTGAAGGACGCAGAGGCGCTGGCGCTCAAGAACAACCCGGCAATCTCTGTCGCGCGTCTGAACGCACTGGCGTCGCGGCAGGTGACGCGGGAAGTGAGCTCGAATCTTTGGCCACAAGCCTACGGAGACCTGACGGCAGTCGATGCCCGCGCAAATAGCCGCATCACCGCTGGGGCGTTGAATAATCCCAGCGTCTACACGCGAGCCGCAGGGGGCGCCACGGTCACCCAACTCATCACCGATTTCGGGCACACCACGAATCTGGTAGCCAGCGCTCGACTACAGGCGCGAGCCGACGAACAGAGCGCGGCCGCGACGAAACAAGATGTTTTGCTGGCTGTGGACCAGGCCTTTTACAACAGCCTTCAGACGCACGCTGTACTCCAGGTAGCCGAGCAGACCATAGCCTCGCGCCAGTTGTTATCGGACCAGGTATCCGCTCTCACCAGGAGCAAATTGAGGTCAGACCTGGACTTGAGCTTCGCCAACGTGAACCTGGCGCAGGCGAAGCTGCTCTACCTGGACGCGCTAAACAATGACAAGGCCTCCATGGCGGCCCTTTCGGCGATTCTGGGATATCCCACTCTTGAAACATTCGAGCTTGTCAACGATACGGAGCCATTGGCGCCGCCGCCAGCCGAAGTGGATCCGTTGATCGCCGAAGCATTTGCCAAGCGTCCTGAGATTGTTGCGCTGGAGTTTAAGTCGGAGTCTGAGGAGAAGCTGCACAGGGCGGAGCATGACCAGATGTATCCGGCGATCAGTGCTCTCGGAGCCTTTGGAGATTCTCCGGTACGCACCGATCTTATCTACGGGCCGTACGCTGCCGTGGGAGTCAACATAGAGATTCCCATTTTCAATGGTTTTCTCTTTTCAGCGAAGTCCCGCGAAGCCGACTTGCGAGCCCAGGCCGTCCGGCAAAGTCTGATGGACCTTCGAAATCGGATTTCGCGAGATGTACGCACGAGCTGGCTGGCGGCAAGCACGGCATTCGACCGCGTCAATGTGAGTGAGCAGTTGCTGGCCGAGGCGAACCAGGCGCTTGATCTTGCCCAGACACGATACAAGCTGGGCCTCAGTTCGATTGTAGAACTCAGCCAGGCACAGCTGCAGCAGACCCAGGCCGAGATCGGAAATGCTCAGGCCGGATATGAATACCGGTTGGCCCTGTCGGTTGTACGCTACCAGACTTCAGGTCTGTAACTCCGGCTGCAGGTCCGCATCGCGCGCGTATGAAACGATTCTGACTTTCAAAGTCGAGAACCATCGAGCCGGCCGCTGTCTTACGGCACGGAAAGATCAGATGGTCGTGATCCTTGCTCTGACGATCGCTGAATCGGTCGTCAAGGCGCCACCAGGCCGGGTCGCGAGCGCCAGCGGCTTGATCGCCTTAGCAATCCAGCAATGGTTTCTAGTTGGCGCTAACCTGGGGCAATCCTTCGTGGAATTAACCCACCCGACCCCCTGACCTCTGGCCCCAGACCCCTGCCCCCTGTCTCCTCACGCTTCCGTCTCAAAACAATCCACCTCGAGCGACTCTTTTCACCGTGGTTATTTCGCCACACTCGCTGCCGACATATCGGCACTCGTCCGTAAGCCACTACCGGGGAATGACTTACTGTTTATCCATTTTTTCATCTTTTCCACAGGTGTTCCTGAAGGAACACTTTTTACAAATCGCAGTTGTGTTCCTTCAGGAACATTTCGTCAGAAAGGTAAGGTGAGTTTGACTTCGCGGTTGGCCATCGGTGACCTCTTCCTGATTCTGGTTATCAGTGTAGGTATCCACCGGCTCGCAAATGCCAGATAGGAAAATTAATGGCGGAGAGGGAGGGATTCGAACCCCCGATACCCGTTAAGGTATGTCCGCTTTCGAGGCGGATCGTTTCAACCACTCACGCACCTCTCCGGAAGACGACAGCCGCCAGCTATCAGCCGTCGGCTCGAACAGATTCCTCGCTTCGCTTCGGAATGACAACGCGGGTGAGGAGCTGACCAGCCAACGACGAACCACCAACGACGAACCACCAACGACTGCGACTAACGACGACTCTTAAAGAACGACTGCACCAGCTCGGCGCAACGACCTGGCAGAACTCCGCGGCGTACTTCGACGCGATGATTCAGTTGCGGGTGATTTAACACCTGCAAGGCTGAGTGGACCGCGCCCGCTTTGGGATCGTCCGCGCCGTAGACCAAGCGCTTGACGCGGGCATGGAGCAGTGCACCCGCACACATGGCGCACGGCTCAATTGTAGCAAACAGCTCGCAATCCCCGAGGCGGTGGTTGCCGATGGTGACGCCTGCCTCGCGCAAGGCGATGATTTCGGCGTGGGCGGTGGGGTCGGAATCGGTGATGTTGCGGTTCCAACCCCGGCCGACGATGCGTCCGTCGCAAACGACGACTGCGCCGACCGGGACCTCGCCGGCTTCGAGCGCGCGCTGGGCGGAGCGGAGGGCTTCTTCCATCCAGAGTTCATCGGAGCTGGTGGGCGAGGGGTGCGTTTTTGTTTTCGCTTTCAATGTGGTTTTTGGTGCAGGGAGAATTGTAAAAGCGTTTTCACCATGGAGACACTGAGACACGGAGAAGGCAAAGGCAAATACATGGAAAGATCAAAAACTCTTCTGCTTTCTTCTCTGTTTCCTTCCTGTGTCATTGAAGCATTTTACTGGTTGCTGCCGGGATGAGGGAGAATGAGCGCGTCTCAATTCGCCGGCGGCAGGGAAGAAACCGGTCTCGCTTGACCGGACAGCCGAGGCGGCTGTCGCCACATGAGCATTTCTCACAGCATGCTTAGAACTGCGCGAACTGATTCCGGGACGACTGCTTGTAATACGGCCGGCACCACAATCGCAATCACCGGATAAGCTAACGCCACCAGAGGGACTGCCACCAAGGCCCAGACCGTTGACGAACGACTGTTGAAATAGGTCTTCATAACTGCCTCACGAATAAAGGTACGAAGTCGACGGCGAAAAAGTTCCCTGGCGCGCTGCGGAGGCGGAGATGGCAGCGATCGGAACCGCGATGAGAAGTTCGGCGCGGGGGATGTGTTAACGGGCCGGGACGTGGCTGCGGCTGCGGGTCTTGGAATCTCTGGCGGGATGCTGGGCGGCGAGCTGCATCAGGTCGCGGGCGACGCGGGCGGTGTTGTGGCGAGCGACTCCAGCTTCTTCGAGGTAGTCGCCGAGCACAGGTATGACGCCGAGCTTTTCAATGGCATCGAGATCGTTGGTGATTTGGCATGCGCCTTCAAGCTTGTACTTAGTGAGGAGCTCAGCCGAAACCGGCGTGCGATTGATGAACGCGTAATCGAAAAGCTGCTGCTGGGCGTGGCGGTTGAGGGCGCGGATGTGGTCGGCCGCGGTGAGATCCAGGCTTTCGTTGGCCTGGGTCATCAGGTTGCAGATGTAGACCTTGATGGCCGGGGAGGCCACGATGGCTTCGGAAATGCCGCGAACCAGGAGGTTCGGGATCAAGCTGGTGAACAGCGAGCCTGGGCCGATGGTAATCATGTCGGCGTGGGCGATAGCGTCGAGCGTCTGCGGCATGGGCTGCACGTCGGGAGGAACGAGGAAGAGTTCGCGGATGCGTCCCTTGCTGGCAGTAATCTTGGTTTCGCCGCGCACGCGGGTGCCATCTTCCATGAGCGCTTCGAGTTCGATGTTCGAGGTGGTGGCGGGGTGAATATGTCCGCGAGTGAGCAGAATCTCGGAAGATAGACGCACGGCTTCGGAAAAGTCGGACGTGATGGAAGTGAGCGCGGCGAGAAACAGGTTGCCGAAACTGTGGCCTTCGAGCCCGGAACCTTTTTCGAAGCGGTGCCGGAAGAGTTTTGAGAGCAGGGCCTCGTCTTCGCTGAGGGCGACGATGCAGTTGCGGATGTCGCCGGGCGGAAGCATGTTAAGTTCTTTGCGCAGGCGGCCGCTGGAGCCGCCGTCGTCGCTGACGGTGACGACCGCGCAAAGGTCGCGGATCACCGCCGAGTCGGAGAGTCCGGTGGGAACTTCGGCGGGCGAGAGGACAAATTTCTTCAGTCCCTTGAGCAGGGTGGAAAGGCCAGTCCCGCCGCCGATGGCGACTACGCGCAGACCGCGGTCGCGCGCACTTTTCTCCGCTGGCGGGGGCGGCCCGGTTTTAGTTTCCATCAGAGTCGTCCTTGCGGGCAGGAGCTAGACTAGACCGGTTCGTCTTCAGGGAAACCCGCATCGGGCGAGTCCAGGTCGGCGCCGGGATCCGGATACAAGAGCTCGGTGAAGCGGGGATCCTCCGCCAGGTTGTGGAAATCGGAATCGTTGCGGGCCTGATACCGCAACTGCGGATTCAGCCTAAGGGATTCGTCGAGACGGCGCAGCGCGTCCTCGACATGGCCGGTGAGGCAATCGAGGGCCGCGATGCCGTAGATGACGTAATCCGCCTTGGGAGCCTGCTTGTGCAGCTTCTCCAAATGCTCGCGCGCGCTCACGTAATCGCCAACGTTCATGAGCGAGACGGCATAGTCGTAGTGCTCTTCTGGCGTCTTGAACTGATTGGCGGTCGAGCGCTCCAGTTGATGGTTGCAGGTGTTGAGATGGACCGAGGCGCGGTCCGCCAGCTCTTTGCTCGGACCGGCGATCACCTTCTGAAAATGAGGCTTCGCCTTGTCGAACTTGTGCTCCTGCATGGCGCGCAAACCGGACTCGTAGCTCTGCAACGCCTGCGTATAACGAGGGTCTTCCGGGGCTGCTTTCTTTGCCGTAGGTTTCTGAGCCATGTGCAAAACTCTTCCTGTACTTTTTGTAATAAGAGGCTCCTTGAAATCGGCTCGCAACTCGGGAGTCGGGACTTGCTTATCGGTACTTGCTTAATTGATAGCCGCGGCAGACGCCAGGTCAATCTGCTTCCAATCGCCCCGGATAATGCCGGCGCGTATCTGGGATGCGGTCTTTCCCTTCTGGTGCTGCTCGTAAGAGTAGTAAAGCTCCTTCAGGCAGGTGGAGCACTGCGCGCCGTGGGTGCCTTCGAAACAGCTATGGAGGCTGTTGTGCCCCATGCGGTCGCAATAGCAATAGCAGGGTTGCTGATGAAGTACGGTTGGAATCTTCGCGGCCAGGTCATAGGCGTGGGTCTGGTAAGGATACTGCGCGTCGGCGCCCCAGAGCTGGTCTCGAGTGAGAATCGCGGGCAGCTTGGTTCCCTTCGGCGGCGGGCCGGCATTGTAGGCGGGGATGGCCCCTTCGTCCTGCGTTGTGGCCCATTGCGTGGACATGGTCAGCGCCATCAGGACAACAAAGGCGAGGGTGAGGCTGCGTTCCAGCAACTGCTTGCGGAACTTGCTGCGAAATAGCGGGCGTTGGTCCATGAGATCCCCGTAAATTGCTTGGTTTCACTATTGTAACCTGCGGCGGACTCGAGCAGGAAGTAGTGCTCTTGGCGCGGGAAACAGGAGTGTTTCGACGGCATCGGATCTCGGCGGCGCGAGCATAGGAAACTCGCAGTCTCAGACACCGCTTCTGTATACAATGGGAACACATGGCAGAGTTTCAGGGCCAACCACAAGATTCACTGCATCCGGGAGGCGCGGCTTCGACCGCCGCGGTAGTGGCCGCGACCGTGTCGGCTGCGCCGCCAGTTGCTCCGCACCCGAGGACGTTGCGCTGGGAGTTGTGGCTTCGCGACTTGTTCATCTCTCTGGCGATCGCCGCGTTTATTATTATCTTCATCTACCAGCCGGTGAAGGTGGAAGGCACCAGCATGATGCCTTCGCTCGCGGACCACGAGCGTATCTTCGTCAACAAATTCGTCTATCGCCTGGAGCCGATCGAGCGCGGCGACATTGTGGTGTTCCGCTACCCGCGCGATCCTTCCCAGAGTTACATCAAGCGTGTGATTGGCGTGGCGGGGGACCGCATCCATATCGACGGCGGGCAAGTCTACGTGAACGACCAGCCTCTGGACGAAGATTACGTCCCCCCGGCCTATACCGATGTGCAGTCTTTGCAGGAGATGGTGGTTCCAGCGCAGAGCTATTTCGTGCTGGGCGATCACCGCAACATGTCCCGCGACAGCCGCGATTTCGGGCCGGTGAACCAGAGTTACATCTATGGCAAGGCCGTTTTTGGCTACTGGCCCATGGACAAGCTGGGGCG
>JBEKDY010000075.1:0-17193 GCA_050014115.1 Candidatus Sulfotelmatobacter sp.
GAAATATTGAAGTCCACGCTGCGCACTCGCGAGTACGTGGAAAAAGGTGAAGGCGATGGCAAGACTCTGCTCGACGCCATGCGCGTCGGCGGCCAGGACGGCATGCAGACCTTCGACGGCGAGATCGAGAAATTGATTCGCGAGGGCATCGTCGACATGGACACTGGCCTGGCCTACGCCACCAACCCCGGCAATCTTCAATTGGAATTAGCCGATCTGGCGCGGGAACTCTCCGATCCGCTGCTGGAAACTAGCCCAAGATAGCGGGCCGGCGGCATTGAGATGACCGTTCCGGTGGGGGAATTGCCGCTGGCACGGGCATACTAGTTCGTCCATCGTCCATGCGGCTGAGCGAGGCGTGCTGCGCCGCGGTGGCAGCTCCCGAGTGTCCGTCAGTTCTGGATCAACTCATAACGCGAACGTTGTCAACAAGATTGCGGGTCAGGCGACTGGGTCTGCGGAGATGCCTACTCTTTTCATGGATCGCCATTGCAGGTCTCCGCGGAGGTATTGCCAGATACCTTGGAGACGCCAGACCATTGTGAGTTGGCGGTAGGGGAAGTGCTCAAACAGACAGTAGATGAGGAGGCGCGCAACTTCGCGCCAGTTGCTGTAACGGCGGAAAGTCATTTCTTCGAGGAGCACCGCGCCGATGGAAAGCAGCGTGGCGAACGCATAGCCGAACAATAGAAATTCCAGGAAGAAGGATTTGCTCAGAACTCCAAAGATCAGGGCGAGGATGATGGTGGAATATCCTACAACCTCGATGATGGGCGCAAAGAATTCGAAGATCCACATATAGGGAAGAACCAGCCAGCCGACGCGTCCGTAGCGGGCTCGAAAAAGCATGTCACGATTGGGCCAGAGCGTATCGATGAGACCCTTGTGCCAGCGCGCGCGCTGCCGGGCAAGCGATTTCAAGTCCGTGGGGACTTCGGTCCAGCAGGTGGGGTCGGGAATGAAATCGATGTGGTAGGAGCGGTGTTGCTCGTGCAGCCTGCGGTGCATGCGGACGACCAGATCGAGATCTTCTCCGACGGCGTGAGTGCGAAAACCTCCGACTTGCATGACCAGGTCCCGCTGAAAAACTCCGAATGCTCCGGAGATGATGGGGAGCATGTTGAAACCCGCCCAGGCTTCACGGCCGACCAGGAAGGCCCGCAGGTATTCGATGACCTGCATGACTTCGATCCCACTCTTGGGGAGGCGGACTTCCTCGATCTGATTATTAACGACGCGGGAACCGTTCAAGACGCGGACGATCCCGCCTACCGCTACTACACGGCCCGGATCGGCAAAGACTCCCGCCATGATCCGGATCAGGGATTCCTTCTCGAGGATTGAGTCAGCGTCGACCACGCAAATGTAAGGACTGGTGGCGGCGTTGATTCCGGCATTGATGGCATCGGCTTTGCACCCGGCGGCCTCTTTGTCGAGGACGAACAGGCGAGGGTCCAGAGGACTGCGATAGATGGCGCGAAGCGGCGCGGTGGCGATGTCGGCGATGTACAGTATTCGGGCGACCTGCATCTGATACGCCTGAGTTATCTTTTCCATGGTGGCATCGCTCGATCCATCATTGACGACGATGACTTCCAGGCTGGGGTATTCGAGGCCGAGCAGAGCTCCGACGCTGCCGACGATGGAGCGCTCCTCGTTGTGCGCGGGAACGATGAGAGTGATGGGCGGAGTGAACGGAGAAGCTTTTACCAACTCCAGGCGCTGACTGCCCAGGCGATGACGATGACGGACATTTTTGACAATCGCTACGATGAGCAGCGCAAGATAAATGACGTTGGACAACACGTAGTAGATGAACAAGGTATCGTTCGAGATGGCGAGAAAATGCACGGTCAGTGCGTCCCAGCCACGGCTGCGGCGGCTTTCCCGGTAAGTTCCACCCGTTTTCTCGCCCCCGCCACAACTTCATTCAAGGCGGTTTCGGCGGAATGGTGATCGGAACTACCAAGGCCGCTGATAATTTTCTCGATGGCGCCGGAGCGCTCGAGTTCGGAAACAAAGGCTTGCAAGGCGTAGTCGTCTTTGGTGGCGACCACATCTTCGAGGATTTGCTCGAGTTGCGGCTCCATCCGAGCGAGTGCCCATGCCGCGCGCTGACGAACGTGACGGTTGGCATCGCAGAGGGCGTGCAGCAGGATCTTGATCTTGCCGATGTTCTCGATTTGTCCCAGGGCCACCACGGCGCGCAGACGAACAAACCATTCCGGATCGGACGCTAAACTGTGGAGCGCAGGCAAACTGTAGGGAGTGTTGGTATTGCCGAGAGCGCGGGCGGCGGAAGCGCGCACTTCCGGTAAAGAATCAGTCGCCAGTACCAGTAATTCCTCGCCCAGATCGGGCGAGGCCAACTCGCCGAGCACGCGTGCCAACAACTCACGAACCGGGCCATCGGAGTGCTCGAGGTAATTGATCAGGACCTGAGGGTGGATGCGGCAACAATTTACCAAAGCATTTTTCAAAGAGCGTTCGGGCGCATCGAACTGACCGGTCACGATGCGGTCGAGAATCGGGAGGGCGGCTTCCATGCGAGCGGTGCGGCCGAGACCACGGACCGCGGCAATACGGGTTTCGCGTAATGGCGAGTCTAACCCCTCAGCCAGTGCAGGGATTGCTTCCATTGCGCGAGTGCGGCCGAGAGTGAGTAGGGCCGTTCGCTGCTTCCATCCGCGGGTTGTTCGCGCTTCGTAAATTCGCATATCCAGCAATCCGCTGACGCGAAGACACTCCAGCAGCGGAGGAAGATTGTCAGCCGAAGACATCTCGATGCTGTCGAGCAGGATCGATTCAACGATGTCACAATCGAGCGGATCGAAGCGCCAGGTTTCGGCGGAGATCTTGCCTGAAATAATTTCGTCCCATTGGGAGCGTAAGGCCACGGTGCGATCGTTTCTTCTGCGGAAGTAGCGGGCGCGGTACCAGCGTCGCAACACAATGAATCCGACCAGGAGAAAAATTCCCAGCAGCGAGACTAAAATCGCTTGTAACACCAAGCCTGCCGGCCCGAGTTTTTCGATTCCGTTAAAAGCGGATGCCATAACTCAGTCCGAAGCTGGTATCGGTTTGGCCCTGGTTGCGGTCCTGGCGGGCTACATAGCCGTTGACGTCCTGGCGGGCTGCAAACTGATAACGCAATCCACCGCCAAATGTGTGGGCGGAGAAGCGCCCGATCTGATCAATCTGGGCAAAGTTTTCGCTGCCCACGCCGAAGAAAATGTTGCCCGTGACGCGACGTTGCAGGGGGAATCCAAGCTTGCTCCAGCCGGACGGCGTCCACTCGACGGGAGTGCCGACAAAACCGGTACGGGCTCCGGTGACGTTCAGTGCCCAGGTCCACCCGTGGGGAAGGTAGGCAATCTCGCTGGTGTTCAGGGTAAGGACGCGCGCTCCCTGGTACCAGAACCAGTGTTGCTGATAGGAACTTTCGAGTCCGTGAAACCAACGATTTTCAATTCGGAAGGCGTGCCCATATTCGAAGAAAGCTTCGCTTGTGGGAACCACGTTTTGACTATTGGCAACGGCGCTACCGATGGTGAACCAGTCCCGCGCAGTGGGGTGAAAGGCGGTGCTGGCGAGGAACTTGACGGCATCCTGGCCAAACCTTTGATAAGTACTAACGCCGAAAACGGTGGACCATCGCTGGTTCCATCGCGAACTCAGACTAATGCCCTGGGTCTGGGCGGTGTTGGCGAAGTTGAAAAAATCGACGTCATCGCCAATGCGCAGTTCGTGTTTGGTGTTTTCGCTCAGACTTGCCAGACCGGTTCTCGCGTCCGCGTTTTGTGCATCGAATTGAAGAGTCTCCCGATATTGCGAGCGAGCTTCGGGAGTGCGGCCCAACAACGCCAGTATTCGAGCGCGGCGAGAGAGGATCTCGGGATTCGAGGGGGAGATTTTTCGCGCCCGATCGAGTGTCACCAAAGCTTCGGCGTAGTTGTGCTGCCAGAGTAGGACATCGGCAAGGGCGGTCAAAATCTCGGTATCATTCGGAAATTTATCCAGGACAAGTGTGAATTCGTCTTGTCCTTCAGACCAGCGGCCTTTCCAGGCAAGCAGTCGTCCATGCCAACCGTGAGCTTCCAGGTCTTCGGGTGCGTCAGCGAGGCGTTGCTCGACGATAGCAAGAGCAGCATCGAGATGCTGATTCTCAACATCGTCGCGAACTTGTAGCTGCCAGTCGTTGAGGGTTTGCCCCGCGAGAAACTGCACGGAAGCGAACAAGAGCAAGACCGCGATAGCAATTCTTCGGGCCCGTCCGAGTGGTTGATGCAAGAAGCTCTTTTTGAACACGGTCACGACAAAGCTTTCCAACGGATGGTGATCCGTTCGATCCGAAGCCGGCGGCTTGGCGCACGGCTCCTGCTCCAGCGGCAGGTGAAAATCAATTTCAGGAAGGACACAACGGGTGGAAGGTGGCCCGAGCGCGGCAATGCCTCGTCGTTGCTCTTTCTATGATTGTGGCCTTAAGTGGGTTGCAGCGTAAGTTACACAAGCCCCCATACCTATGTGCGAGGCTGAAGGAGTGTTTCAATCTTCACGATTGCCCGAGATCAGCGCACATAGGTAATGCGAAACGAAGCGCTGTGGCCGGCCCCGAGTTCGGGCAGGACAATGTGGTGGTTATCGGGGATCAGCATCGCGCCGCCCGTGACGGTCGCTATGGGACGCTGGAATTCGAATGTCAGTCCGGTCACGGAATCATCGGACTTCACCTGCAAGACGGCCTGCGCCGGTATGGAGGTGGAGGTCACGCTCCATTGAAGACGATCGCGGGCGCGCCAGAATTTGGCAAAGCTCACCATATCGGTTTTGAGGATATCGGCAGGGAGCTGGCGAAGTAACTCTTGCTCGGCGGCGGCTTTCAGGTGGGACTCATTGGAGTGGATCAGCACCACGCTTACGGCTCCGTTCTCAGCGTTGGCGAGGATCACCTGCAATGCCTGCGGCACTCGTTTGGCGAAACCGGGAGATTCTTCGTCTTCGATCGTCACCGGAAACTCATAGATGTCGCTGTCCTCCTCAAAACCGAGATCGCGAGGTAGCGCAAAAGGAAAGTTGGAGAGAACATCATCGGCCGTGAATGATGAATCGAACTGATAGCCGGAACGTTCAAGAGCCTCGGGTAGAGAGACGGGAACGCGCAGATGTCCGGCACGGAAAAATTTCGTATTTTGGCCGGGAAGTTCTCCGTCCAGCAATCCCTTGCTCACTCGAACTTCGCCGAAGACGGTGGCGCCCGAGGCAGTATCGAATCCCAGTCCGCGAGGCTGGTAGGTGGGATAGTCTTCATGACCCGAGCCGAGGGCGAACTTGTTGAAGCCTCGCGAATGGATGATGGAATGGCTGCCAACCGTCGAGCCACCTGATTTCAGTTGTCGAAGAGTTTCGAGGTTCGGCTCGAAAAAGAAGGCTTTGCTATTAGCATCGTCAACATACTTCGTCTGGATGAAAAAAGTGCTCTTTGCTTGATTCGCCTTCTCGATCCGCGCAAAGTCGAGACCGGGGGCAAACGAGTTTTCCCAATCCACATCGTGGGACAGGAGCAGGGCGGACCGCTGGCCTCCGGGGATGGTCGCCAGGCGCACCCAATCGTTCGCGTAGTTCTCATACCAGGCCCTCAGGATCAGCAGCCAGACGTCGGCGCCGGGTTCGAAAGCATTCACGTAGTGGCGCTGGGCCTCATAGTCGCGATTGTCCTGACTGCGTAACACAACATCCACCAAACTCAGTCCGAGGAGATACACCTTTCCCTTGCCAATCGAGTTCGTCAGCAGGGCGGCACTGCCGTCTTCGAAACGTGCCAATACTTCAGCACCAGTGTCGGGAACATATCCATTACTCCAGATAATTTCAGAGAACTGATTGCTGCCCAAACTAACGTCGCGCTCCTCGGGGCGGTTCAGGTACTTCATAGCTGGATCCGTGGTGGACGAAAACGCAACGTGATAACGCTTACGCGAAGGCACGAAACTGCGAAAACCGAAGATAGACTTAAGGCCTCCCCAAAACACGTTCTGCGCAAAGATAAACCCACCCTGCTGTACGAACGTGGTTATCTGTTCGGCTTGAGGCAGGGTAAACGTGTGTGAATCTACACTGGGATATAGGATGACCAGGCGATGGCGGAGAGCTTGTCCGAGATTACTGGTGATGAAAAAAGGAATGCCCATTTCCTTCAGCGAATGCACAAGTGCAAGAGGGTTCTCCGGATCGGGGCCGGGGTCGGTCCAAAATACGGCGACTTGAAGCGGGAAGGATTCCGGAAACTCCTGGAGTAAGTCGGGGTGCTTATGTACAATGTCGAGCAAAGGCACCTCTCCAGTGCGAAGATGAGGCGCGGCTTTGGATGTAAATTTCCAAGCCGCGGCCGCCATGCACAAACTCAATACTAGGAGCGCGGCTGTTAGAGACCGCTTCAACTTCGGATCCCTGAGATATGAGCATAGAGTTCAGGAGAGGAAGGTGGAGGGGCATGTCGATCCTCCGCTATACGCAATAGGCGTTCGATCTCAGTGGCGAGGTCACGCGCGTTGATCGGCTTCGAGACGTAACCATCGAACCCAGCGTTCAAAACGCTTTCACGGTCACCTTGCATGGCATAGGCGGTAACCGCCAGAACCGGCAGTGCGGGTAAGCCGGGATTTTCCCGGATCTTGCGGATCACGGCAAAGCCATCAAGAACCGGCATGCCGATATCAAGAAGCACGATGTCCGGATGGGCCTGTTCAATCATCCGGAGCGCCTCTTGACCATCTTGTGCCTCAATCACATTGTATCCACGCGCTTCCAGCAACTCGCGAAGCAGCTCGCAGTTAACGGGATTATCTTCAGCTACAAGAACTGTAGTCATACTTGCCCCGCGGACTTTGCCAACTTACTGTGCTGAAGCACCCTTCCAACTTCGACAACGAGCTGTTCCTGCCACGAACTATTCTTGTTAAACAAAGCCTGGGTTTCGCGGGTGAGAACAGCGAGCTCATTTTTTGTCAGGCTCTTGGCGGTCATCACAAAAATCGGCAGTTCTCTCAATGTAGGCTCTTGGCGAATATGGCGGATAACGTCAAAACCATCCATGCCTGGCATCAGCAGATCCAGCAAGACGGCACTCACAAGCTTGGAAGACAGCACTTCCAGAGCTCTAGCTCCGCAGCGGACGCTCTGGGTCTCGTACCCGGCTGAGCGTAGGGTCTCCTCCAACAGCGTCAGAGCTCTGGGGTCATCGTCCACCAGCAGAATTGCCTCGTCTTCGCCGGACTGAGGCAGTACGTATTTTCGTATCGTCTCCAGCAGAATTGGTTTACGAACGGGCTTAATGAGATAGTCCACTGCACCCAAGGCGAAACCCACCTGTTTCTGGTCGACGATCGAAACAATAATGATAGGTATGTTGGCCGTTTCGGGGGCTATTCTCAAGGCTGCGAGTATCTCGAAGCCATTGCCCCCAGGCATCATTACATCCAGGGTGATTGCATCTGGCCGGAGGTATCTAGCCTGCTTAACAGCTGCTTCTCCCGACTCTGCCATGGCAATGCGATAATCGGGAACTAGATAACTGGCGATCAGTTCACGGGCGGTGACTTCGTCGTCCACAACGAGGATCAGAGGCTTTCTGCGACCTTCACCTGTCACGATCAAGGGGCTGGGTGGTTCGACTACCGGGGGAATCTGCGATCTGCCGGACCGCGCAGGAAGAGTAAAGGTGAATCGGCTGCCTTTTCCCAACTCGCTTTCCACCGAGATCTTGCCTCCCAATTGCTCGACCAGCCGTTTCGTGATGGCAAGCCCCAAGCCCGTGCCTTCCTGAGTCGTGCCAGCAGCCCCATCGACTTGTCGGAATTCGTCGAAGATAACCTTCTGATCTTCGAGCCTGATGCCGATCCCTGTGTCCGCTACCGACACGCGGACGAAGTCCCAGTAGTCAACGCAATCGATGTCGATTCGACCTGACTTAGGCGTGAACTTTACGGCATTGCTCAGGAGGTTATACAGGATTTGCTTCAAACGCATGCGATCAGCAAAGACGTGTTGATTCGCTTCCATCTTCTGCTCGATCTGGATATTTTTCGCCATTACGAGCGGTCGGATGGTGGAGAGAACCTCCGGCAGAGTATCTTTGATCTGGAAATCTTCACATCGCAGTTCGAGCTGCCCGGCCTCGATTTTTGACAAATCCAGAATGTCATTGATTAATTGCAACAGGTGCGCTGACCCCTGTTTAATGTGGTTCACAAAACGCTTCTGCTTGGGGTTGAGTGGACCTGCAGTCTGCTCATCTAGAAGATCCGAGAAGCCCACGATGGCGTTCAGCGGGGTCCGTAACTCATGGCTCATACTGGCGAGGAATTTGCTCTTTAGCTTGGTGGCGCGTTCCACCTCACGGTTGCGAAGTTCCAGCTCTTGATTGGAAACAGCCAGGTTGTCGATGAATCTAAGCCTTTCGGCTTCGGCTCGTTTTGCCTGAGTGACGTCTACCACAACGACAACGCGCGCGGCCCGGCCCAAGAAGGTTAGAGGGTAAGAGGTGTTCGATACGTCGATCACGCTTCCGTTGCTCAGTCGATGCCGCCAAGTACCATGCCTCTCAATTTCGTCTCCGAGAGCGTTGACAGCCTCCAGCAGGGCTGGAACATCTTCGGGCGGGCGAATGTCTTTGAGAGTCATGGCCAGGAATTCGTCCCTGGAATAGCCGTACTTGCTTACGGCGGCGGCGTTTACCGCGAGAAAGCGCAGCGTCTCGCGGTCAAAGACCCACGTCGGATGTGGATTGTTGTCGAACAGTTTGCGGTGCCGCTCTTCGCTCTCCTGTAGCACCGCTTCCACCCGCTTGCGTTCGGTCACGTCCGTGGTCACCCCCGTGATCCGAATGGGCTGGCCCTGCCCGTCGCGGAAGACCCCTCCTTTGGCGGAAATCCAGCGCACAGCCTGGTCCGATCGAATGATTCGGCATTCGAACTCGAGGCGGCCAGTCTGAAATGCCTCGTCAAATCGTTGCTTCACGAGTTCGCGATCCGCGGGAAACAAGTGGTCGAAGAAAACCGCCTTGCCCCAATGGGGAAGAAGGGATTCGTAACCAAAAATCCTGTCGTGCTGGAGTGAACGCCACGCCTCGTCGGCAATCAAGTCCAGATCCCAAACACCCACTTCGCCGGAGGTGGAAGCGAGCGTAAGCCTCCGTTCGCTCTCCTGCAGCACCCCTTCCACCCGCTTACGTTCAGTAACGTCCCTGGTGATCTTGGAGAATCCACGCAGTTTGCCGGCGCTGTCCCTCAAGGCAGTAATAATCACATTGGCCCAAAATTGTGATCCGTCCTTGCGTATTCGCCAGCCCTCCTCTTCGTAGCGGCCTTCGGCGATGGCTTTCTGGAGTTCGCGCTCTGGCTTGCCATTCAGCACTTCCGCCGAAGGGTAAAAACACGAAAAATGGCGTCCCATGATTTCATCGGGTTTATAGCCCTTGATGCGCTCTGCTCCCTGGTTCCAACTAGTAACGTGTCCCGAGGGACCGAGCATAAAGACCGCATAATCCTTGACGCCGTCTACCAAGAGAGAAAGCTGCTCTGCCTTTTCTCGCAACACTTCATCTGCCCGTTTGCGTTCGGTGACGTCTCGCGCGACGGCGTAGGTGAGTTGTTGCGCGGGCACTGCAACTGCATTCCATGAAAGCCACTTGTAGGACCCGTCTTTGCACAAGAACCGGTTTTCGAAGGCAAGAGGGGTCGTTCCTGGGTTCTGAATTCGGGAAATTTCGACTGCCGTCAACTCGCGATCATCCGGATGAACGAACTCCGTATAAGGTCTCGCCATTAGCTCTTGCGAGGTAAAGCCCAGCGCCTTCTCCCATGACGGGTTTAGTTTCTTGAAATACTTGTCAAAGGTACTAATGCAAAACAAGTCGGATGACAGATGGATAAATCGGTTACCTATCTCCAGTTCGGAATAGAGCGATCCCATGAACATACTCACTGCCAAGCCCACGAAGAGAAACGCAAAGGCCAGCAACCACACTCGCCTTTCGACCAACCCAACACTCTGGTGGAGTGTCGAGGCGGACTGCTCCACCAGGACGCCCCAGCCGTATGGCTGCACAGGTTCGTAACGGACGGCAACTGTGTCGCCGTCGCGGACAAACAGCCCATAGCCAGAGCCGCCGTTTTGCATGCGCTTGACGGGTTCGTAGTGACTCAGGTCGACGGCAGCGGCGTAAGCATCCAGATTGTTGCGACCCGAGAGATGACCGCGCTGGTCCACTAGCGAAATGGTCCAGCCGTCTTCGAGTTTGGGCTCTACAGCCTCACGGCCAATGGTGTTGGCCGCGCAGGTACCCATGAGGACACCCACTGGGTGACCCGTGTTGTCCCTTACCGGAACCGCAATTGCCACGACTAACTGATGTGGTGAGTTAAGGGTTTGGTATACCTCGGAGACATAAGGATTCCACTGGCGAGTAACGCCTTTGAACCAGTCGCGGAAGGCGAAGCTTTGATTGAGCAAATTTGGCTTAGCCGGATAGGTGGCGCGCAATGTGCCGTCCAATGCGAACATGGCGACAGAAATGAAGTCCGGACTCTGGGCCTGATTGTCTGCAAGGCTGCGTTCGATCGCGGTCTGATCTCCTTCTGTCCAGGCCTTGCGGAACGAGGGGCGGGCGGCAATCGACTGCAGAAAAGCCGTATTTTCCCGGAAGTCTTCCTGCGCCAGCGCAGCCGAGATGTGCGCAAGCTGAATGCTCTCGTCGACCGCATGAGTCTCGGCCTGGTGACGGAGCACGCGGCCGACGGAGTAGGCAAATATTGCAATCGGAAGGAGCATCAGCAGGAGGAACAGGATGTGGATGCGCCATCGCTCCTTGGACGCCCAGCTTCCAATGATGATTTGGGCCTTCATAAAGTCGTCCCTGAGGGAGCGCTCACTTACTGGCCCCGGCGCTCTTAGAGAGGAGGTCGGCTGTGCCGCTCCTAACTAACTTCTCAAACTCGTCAAAAATGTATCGATCCCACCAGCCTTTATCTACTTCTTCCCTCATCGTGTGAAGCGCGTCCACGATGGAAAAAGCGCGCTTGTAAGGTCTCTCGGTTGTCAGGGCGTCGTACACATCGACGATTTGCAGGATTCGGGCGGTGGTTGGGATTGCATCTCCTCGAAGTCCATCGGGATATCCAGAACCGTCAAGTTTCTCGTGATGATGCCGAATGATGGGAAGTACCAAGCGGAATGACTTTAGCGGCTCGCAGATGCGCTCACCCACGACAGGGTGCTCGCGCATGAGTTTCCACTCGTCTTCGGTCAGCTTTCCCGGCTTCAGCAGAATTGCATCGGGCACTGCAACCTTCCCAATGTCGTGCACCACACCGGCACGGCGG
The DNA here is from genome assembly GCA_050014115.1 of Candidatus Sulfotelmatobacter sp. Classification (GTDB taxonomy): domain Bacteria; phylum Acidobacteriota; class Terriglobia; order Terriglobales; family Acidobacteriaceae; genus Sulfotelmatobacter. The sequence goes on from JBEKDY010000075.1 coordinate 11,379, forward strand.
AGAGCGGTAATCTCGTCCTCGGCGAGTCCCAGGTGCGCACCCAGGCGAGTTGAGCACTCTGATAAACGTTCACAATGACCATGAGTGTACGGGTCTTTGCCTTCAATGCTCCGCGCCAAGGTGAAGAGGACTGCCTCCGCCCGCTCTAACTCGTCAGTGCGCTGTTTGAGCTTGAGGAGTGATCGTACCCGGGCAAGGAGTTCGGTTCGATCCACGGGCCGGGTCAGGAAATCATCAGCTCCTGCCTTGATACCCTCGATCCGGTCCTGTTTATCCGATAGGGCCGTGATCAGGACGACAGGGATCAAACACGTTTCTGGGTTGCTCTTCATCTTCTCGCATATTTCAAACCCGCTGAGGTTTGGCATCATCACGTCCATCAGCACCAGGTCCAGCTGCCTTCTGGTCAATTCCAGAAGGGCAGAGGCTCCGTCCGGTACGGCGATGACTTTGAATCCTTGCGTTGTGAGGAGTTCGTCTAGGAGTTCGCGGTTCGCAGCTTGGTCATCGACGACCAGAATGGTCCCGGTTAGACACTGAGACGACCTATGAAGCATACTGCACGAGTGAAGTGTTGCATGGCAGGAGAGCTACTACTAGTTACGGAAGGACCGAGAATTCATACATCAGCAAGTAGAGGATTCTAGCTTCTGCTGCTAACTTTTGCATCCGCCAACAACTGATAGATGGTTGCGCGTGATATTCCCAGAATCTCGGCGGCCTGAGACTTGTTTCCACCAACATGTTCTAAGACGCGCATTACGTGGCGTTTCTGTAATTCTTGCACGGACATTAAAATTTCATCCTGTCCAGTTACATCCCCTGACTGACCCCGCACTGGCTCCGGCAGGTCTCCGATGTCAATCACCGGTCCATCGGCCATCATGCAAGCATTGCCGATGACATTTTCAAGCTCGCGGATGTTGCCGGGCCACGAGTAGATAGCCATCCTGGTTTGCGCTCGACGGGTTATGCCCGCCAGCGGCTTCTTGTATTCGGCCGCAAACCTTTCCAGGAAGTAGCTTTCCAGAAGGGGCAAATCCTCTCGTCTATCCATCAGGCGAGGCAGGGAAATCTCGACCATGGCCAGGCGGTAATACAGGTCCTCCCGAAACGTTCCATCTCGCACCATCGATCGGAGGTTGCGGTTGGTCGCAGCAATCACGCGGACGTCGATTGCGCGCGGAACAGGAGAGCCGATCCGCTGTATTTCCTGGCTTTCCAACACGCGAAGCAACTTACCCTGCGCAGTTAAGGAGAACTCGCCAATCTCATCCAGAAAGACGGTGCCGTGATTCCCGTACTCAAAGACACCAATCTTATCTTTTGTGGCCCCGGTAAACGCACCTCGCACGTAACCGAATAACTCACTTTCAACCAGCGTTTCGACAATCGCCGAACAGTTGCAAACGGCGAATGGACCCGAAGCGACTGGGCTTAAGTTGTGCAACGCACGAGCTACCAGTTCTTTCCCGGTCCCGGTAGGTCCGGTTACCAGTACAGTTCGGAAATGTGGTGCGATCCTCCGAAGCTTCGAGAAAACGTCCAGCATGAGCGGGCTTCGCCCAACAATCCCTGCGAATCGACAGGCGTCCAGCAGTTCGTGCTCGAGTTCCTGGGTTCTACGCCGGGTCGCAGCGTCGGACAGCAGTTCCGCGATCCGACGCCGAAGTTTTTCCACACTGAGTGGCTTGTTGAGGTAATCAGACGCGCCTTTCTGAATGGCCTCAACCGCTGATTCTGTGGAGTAATGCGCTGTCATGAGTATGACTTCAGCCCCGGGATCTGCGGCCAGAATCCACTCCAGCATTTCAAACCCACGAATTCCGGGCATCATCAGATCAAGGAGGACTATCTGGGGACGGATCCGTTTGAAAATTTCCAGGCCGATTTTGGGATCGCTCGCGGTGAGAACCTCTACGCCAGCATTGGACAGTGCTTCTGCGATTAGCTCCAGGCTCTGTGGCTCGTCGTCAATCGCTAGAAGTTTGGGGATTTTGTGGTCGGGCATAATACGGAACCCTGACGCGTTCGATATTGTTCTGTCTATTCGTACCGTATCAGACTCGATTCCGGTCTGTCACTTGCTCCTGAAGCACCTCCGGTGGGAAAAATGGGGGTTGCACCTTGACATCCTGAGAATCGTGTCGCCTCTGAATACCTTGGACGTAACTCGGGGAGTTGTTCAGTGAGCAGGCAGCATTCACGGTTATGTACAACCCGACCTGAGAGCGCAGATCTTCGACGCACGAAAATGCAGCAAATCAGGGCATTTCCTGAGAGCCGATTGGTGCGGCACATGCAAGGGCAATGTCGGCCCTCCCCGGACCTGGCAAGGCGCAGCGGAGCTCTGCCAAGCAGTAGCCTTCTGACAGAGCGCGCCTTGTTGCTTTCACGGCACAGATGCATTTACAGACCGACGGAGAAACAGCGTTGGAGCGGAAGGTACAACTCATGTTCGGGTCAGCGACTTTGATGTTACTCACCGTGATTGCAGTCTCTTATCACCGCAGCGTCACCTATTTCATTCGCCAGAATCGTAAGGGAATCACGGCTATGCTAGCGCTGGTCACAGCTGCGATGCTTATCCCGCTGGTTCCGAAGGTGAATCTGTGCCAGGGTTGATTCACTTGAAGGACGAAAATCGAAAGCTTGAGCAGGAAATCGCCGCGCGCAAGCAGTTCGACGAGCCGACGGACGCCCCGCTCAGGCGCAGGGTCCGCACTAGGAGCACCCGTTGAGCATTAACGCTTGCGGGTGGACCGGGTACGGCAGATCAGCGCCCAGACAGAAGTCAACGGTAGGCAGAAGAGTGGAAATAAGTTTCCGAGAGAAATCATGCTGATCCCACTGGAAAGCGCAGAAGGAATGATCGTCGCCGCAACCATCCGCGAAATCGCGGAGCGGAAGCGTGTCGAAAAAGCCGTACAAGAAGCTCTCGCTACCAGTGCGGGTCAGCTAAAGGAACTGGCCGATCAAAAGCTCGCTCTGGATGAACACGCCATCGTAGCGGTGACCGACGTCCAGGGCACAATTACCTACGTGAACGACAAGTTCTGCACCATTAGTCAATATTCCAGGGACGAGCTGATCGGACAGAATCACCGCATTCTCAAATCCGGCCACCACTCCAAGGATTTTTTCCAGCAGATGTACGATGCCCTTGCGAATGGGACGGTTTGGCACGGTGAGATCAAGAACCGGGCAAAGGACGGATCGATCTACTGGGTAGAAACGACCATAGTTCCATTTGTAGGGCCGGGTGGAAAACCACAGCAGTACGTTTCGATCCGAACCGACATCTCGAAAAGCAAATTGGCGGCAGAGGCTTTGGTCGGCAAGGCATTGGAACTGTCTCGACAAGCCGAGGAACTCTCCCGCTCGCGGCAGGCCCTGGAAACCCAGACGCGCATGCTGCAGTCCGAGGCCCGGTACCGAGGCTTGCTGGAGGCAGCTCCGGATGCGATGGTCGTGGTCAACTCGACCGGAGAAATTGTCCTGTTGAATGTTCAGGCGGAAAACCAATTTGGATACAGCCGAGACGAGCTGATAGGACAGAAGGTAAGAAACATCATTCCGCAGGGCTTTGCGGAACGGCTGATCGCTGACGGCACGCGAAGCGCGGCCGAGGCACTGGCACAGCAGATCGGCACCGGGATTGAGCTTGTCGGGCGGCGCAAGGACGGCAGCGAGTTCCCCCTTGAGATTATGCTGAGCCCGCTCGAAAGCGCCGAAGGAATTCTAGTAACGGCGGCGATCCGCGACATCAGCGTGCGCAAGAGTGCCGAGAAGCATCTGGTGGGGATGGAAGAAAGGCGCCGGCTTGGGGAGAACGCGCTCCGGGAAAGCGAAGAAAGATATCGGCTGCTACTTGACGGGGTCCAGAATTACGCCATCTTCATGATGGACACGCGGGGCCAGATCCTCAGTTGGAATGCCGGCGCCGAGCGGATCAAGGGTTACAGCGCCGATCAGATTATCGGCCGCAATTTCTCCTGTTTTTTCCCTCCCGCAGAGATCGAACGGGGCAGGCCGGAGGAAATATTAAGCATGACGGCCGCCAGCGGCCGGCACGAAGAGCAAGGCATGCGGGTGCGGAAAGACGGCTCACGATTCCTGGCGAATGTCGTGTTTACAGCTTTGCGCGACGCTGCGGGAAATCTTCGGGGATTTTCTGAGTTCAGCCACGATCTCAGCGAAAGCAAAGAATCGGAGGCCAGGTATCGAGGACTGTTGGAAGCGGCTCCCGACGCGATGGTGGTGGTGAACCAGGCTGGAGAAATCGTCCTCCTGAATCTTCAGGCGGAAACTCAGTTCGGATATCGCCGCGATGAACTCCTGGGCCAGAAAGTGAAGAACATCATTCCCGAGGGCTTCGCCGAGCGGCTTATCGCCGACGGCACTCGCAGCGCGGCCGAGGCGCTGGCACAACAGATCGGAACCGGCATCGAACTCTCCGGGCGGCGCAAGGACGGCAGCGAGTTTCCTATCGAGATCATGCTGAGTCCGCTCGAAAGCGCCGAGGGAACTCTGGTAACGGCGGCGATCCGCGACATCACCGAACGCAAGGAATCCGACGAGCATCTTGCGAAGACGGTGGAAGAGCTGAAGCGCTCGAACGACGATCTGCAGCAATTTGCCTATGTCTCATCCCACGATCTTCAGGAGCCGTTGCGGATGGTGTCCAGTTACACGCAACTGCTGGCCAAGCGCTACAAGGGGCGCCTCGACTCCGATGCCGATGAGTTCATCACGTTCGCGGTAGACGGCTGCAACCGCATGCAGGGGCTGATCCAGGATCTGCTGGCCTATTCTCGCGCAGGGACAAATGAAAGGAAACTCCGCGAGGTTCCCAGCGAGAACGCGCTGCAAAAAGCGCTCATAAACTTGCGAGCAGCAATCAAGCAGAGTGGTGCGGTTGTAACCCACGATGCGCTGCCCAAAGTCACGACAGATGAAACGCAGTTGACGCAGGTATTTCAGAATCTCGTGGGGAATGCGATCAAGTACCGTCGTGCCGAAGAGCCTCGCGTGCATGTCTCCGCTGCGAGAAACGACTGCAAGGAATGGACCTTTTCGGTGCGCGACAATGGCCTGGGAATTGACTCACAATACTTTGAAAGAATCTTCGTTCTTTTCCAACGTTTGCACGGGCGTGATGAGTTCGAGGGGACCGGAATCGGATTGGCCGTTTGCAAGAGAATTGTGGAGCGAATGGGCGGCAAGATTTGGGTCGAATCTCAACCGGAAAAGGGCTCAACCTTCTACTTTGCCCTGCCGGATACAGAGGAGAAATAATGGAATCGATTGGAACGAATGCGGCACCTATTGAAGTTCTATTAGTTGAAGATAGTCCCGGCGATGTCCGGCTTACACAGGAGGCGTTCAAGGACGCCAAGGTGCACATCAACCTGCACGTGGCGTCTGACGGCGCAAGAGCTATGGCATTCCTGAACCGAGAAGGGGAGCACGCCAATGCTCCACGTCCGGATCTGGTCTTGCTCGACCTGAACCTGCCCAAGAAGGACGGCCGGGAGGTTCTACAAGAAATCAAGGAGAGTTCAACACTGAAGAGCATCCCTGTAGTCATCCTGACTACCTCTTCGTCGGAGGCGGATATCCTGAAGAGTTATCGGCTCCATGCGAACTGTTACATAACCAAGCCAGTGGGCCTCGAAGGATTTCTCACAGTCGTGAAGAGCATCGACAATTTCTGGCTGTCGGTGGTCAAGCTGCCGCACGAAGTGAGCTCGTGAGCGAAAAGACGCTGCAGGTTCTTCTGGTCGAAGACAACGCGGGAGATGCCAGGTTGCTC
>JBEKDY010000076.1:0-17035 GCA_050014115.1 Candidatus Sulfotelmatobacter sp.
TTGTCACGCCGCGGATTGCCGCTTTTCCGGGTGGGGCAGTATGATGGGGCATGAGTTTTTCGGAGACGATCTTTCTCTTCTTTCTGGCGCTCATCATTTTTGGGCCCAAGAAGTTGCCGGAGATCGCCCGCACGGTAGGCAAGGCGCTGAATGAATTCAAGCGCGCCTCGAACGAATTCAAGGCCCAGATCGAGCAGGAAATTTCTCATCTGGAAGTTGAGAACAAGCAGACGATTCTTCCGCCCAGCCACGCGCCGGAGGGTGCGACCAGCCGGTCGCGATATGCGGGCGCGGAGTTGGAAGCGACCACTGAGACGCCGGCGTTAGCCGCGGCCGCGTCGGAAGGCGCATCCGCGGCGGTCGACAGCTTACCGGACAAAAGCTCACCGGACGAAATTTCTTCGGTCACGCCAGAGCAAGGTGCAGCTCCTGATCCTTCTGAAGCCGTGACTGCTTCCGATCCGGTGGGTGCGGCGGTCGCGCCAGAATCCCATCCTTCGGAGTCCCATTTCTCGGAGCCCCATGCCTGACTTCTCGGCCGCCTCTGGCGGAGAGGGGCAACCCGAGTCCCTGCCCGCGATGGGATTTCTCGATCACCTCGAGGAACTGCGCAAGCGCATCGTGTATTCCATTATTGCCGTGGCTGTGGGTTTCGGCGCGTGCTGGTGGAAGGTGGAGCGCATTTATGACGTGATGCAGCGGCCCATCATGGACGTGCTCAAAGCCAACGGGTTGTCGGAGAAGCTGGTCTACCTGAATCCGACGGAGCCTTTCAATCTTTACTTGAAGATCGCCGCGCTGGCTGGTCTTTTCCTGACTTCTCCGTTTGTGCTGTATCAGGTGTGGATGTTTATTTCTCCCGGCCTTTACCGCAACGAGAAGCGTTACGTTTTTCCCTTCATGATTTCGACCATCGCGCTGTTCACTTCCGGAGGATATTTCGGGTACAAGATTGTCTATCCGCGGGCGCTGGAATTTCTGGTTCACTTCGGGCGGCAGTTCCAGCCGATGATCACGATCGGGGAATACACTTCGCTTTTTCTCAGCATCGTCCTTGGCATGGGGCTGATTTTCGAAATGCCCATTCTCATCTTTTTTCTTGCGTTGATGGGCATTGTCAGCGCCGGATTTATGTGGAAGAACTTTCGTTATTCCATTCTGGTCATTTTCGTCATCGCGGCCATCGTCACCCCGACGCCGGATATCGTGAACATGTGCGTCTTCGCCGCGCCCATGATCGCGCTGTATGTTGTGAGCATCGGGATCGCGTGGTTAGTGCATCCTAAGCAGCGGCAGGCGCGGCAGGCGAAGCAGACGCAATAGAGCTCGGCCCGCAGCCGCTCGTGAGGAAATAAGTTGGTCAGCAAACCATCCCTCATCTTCGTTCTTTTGTCGACGTTGGCGTGGACACATGTGGCCTGCGATCGCGACAAAACTTCCGCCCAGACGCCGGCGGAAAAAGCGGCTGCGCCCGCCGAGACCGCGCTGCCTGCGCTTTCGCTTCCGCCCGATAGCGGGCCGCTGCCGGCGATTGATGCCGAACGAGCCATGCGATATGTAAAAGAGATCGTCGCGTTCGGCCCGCGCCCGCTGGGCAGCGCCAACCACAAGAAAGTGGAAGACTACATCGCCGCGCATCTCAAGGGAGACACGGTGGAAGAGGACGCGTTTACCGCGGACACTCCCGGGGGTAAATTTCCGGTGCGCAATTTCATCGCGAAATTTCCCGGGACGAAAGATGGCATCATCGTGATCGCCAGCCATTACGACACGAACTATCCGTTGCGGGAGACTCCGTTTGTGGGGGCCAACGACGGCGCATCATCGAGCGCGCTGCTTCTCGAAATCGCAAACCAGCTGCGCGGGAGAACTCTCGACGGCTACAGCGTCTGGCTGGTGTGGGACGATGCGGAAGAAGCGATCAAACCGGAAACCGAACTCGATTTTTCCAAGGACAGCTTGTACGGCATTCGTCACGTTGCGGAAAAATGGGAAGCCGATGGAACGCTGAAGAAAGTGAAGGCGTTTCTGCTGGTAGACATGATCGGCGACGCCGATCTCAACATTGACCATGATACGAACTCGACGCCCTGGCTGGAAAGTGTGGTGTATGAGGCCGCCACGCGGCTGGGGTATCAATCGCACTTTTTCGGCCGCAGCCTGGCGATGATCGATGATCATCTTCCGTTCACCGAAAGGCATGTGCCCGCCGCCGACCTGATCGACTTTACTTACGGCTACGACAATGTGTTCTGGCACACGCCACAGGATACGGTGGACAAACTGAGCCCGAAGAGTCTGGAGATCACCGGCGTGGTTTTGCTCGAGACCATCCGCATTTTGGACAAGATGGAGACGCTTCCGCCGAAGTGAGCGGAGTGCAAAACCTAAAGCTTTTAACCGCAAAGGTCGCAGAGGACGGCCGCAGAGCTCGCAAAGACAAACAGAACAAGGATTTTCTTTGCGACCTCTGCGGCTGTCCTTTGCGACCTCCGCGGTTAAAAGCTTTTTGCTCTTTTCCGGGAATTCATTTCTAATGCGTCGGGTATGCACAGCCCGAAATGCGCACTTCTTTTTCTAGTGTCAGGACTTCTGCTTAGCTCATTCACATTTGCCCAGACTACAAGTTCGGACGCGGATCGTCTGATCCAGGAAGCCCTGAAGCCTTCGCCGCTGGAGAGCGACCTGCAGCATCTCACGGACGAGATCGGCGGACGCATCCCCGGCACTCCCGCGATGCTGCACGCCGTGCAGTGGGGCGTGCAGGCATTTAAAGCTGCGGGCGCCGATATGGTGCACACCGAAGGATTCACGATTCCGGTTTCCTGGTCAGAAGGCGCGACCGAGATGATTGCGACCGCGTTCTATGAGGTGGGCGAGGCCAAAGTCGGCGGATTGCTGCCGATCGTGCTTCACGTGCACGCGGTTTCGATCGCCTGGGCCCCAGCGCTCGCGCCGACAAAACACATTCCGATTGTCGATGTCGGCGAAGGCACGGCCGTTGACTTCAAGAATGCTGGAGACATTTCCGGCAAGCTGGTACTCGTGCATTCGGTTGTGCTCAAGACCTGGGACGATCTCTTCGCCGAATACACCAAGGCGCCGCCGATCATTGACCTCGCCGTGAAAGGGAAGGCGACGGCGATCGCTTTCATCGCGACTCGCGAGCACGACATTCTCTATCGCCACACGAACTCCGACGCCGGAGAAATCGACCGCCTACCCATGGTGCTGGTGGCGCGCGAAGATGGCGAACGCATTGCGCGGCTGCTGGCTTCGCACCACCCGGTGTGGGCGGACCTGTCGATTCCCAACCAGATCGGCGGGCCGATTAAAACATCGAATGTGATCGCGGAAATTCGAGGCAGCGAAAAGCCCGATGAGTTTGTGATTCTGGGCGCGCATCTGGATTCCTGGGAACTCGGCACGGGCGCGCTCGACAACGGCTGCAACGCCGCGCTGGTGGTGGACGCGCTGCGCGCCATCAAAGCCTCAGGACTGAAGCCGCGGCGCAGCATCCGCTTCATTCTTTTTTCGGGCGAAGAAGAAGGACTGCTCGGTTCGCGGGCTTATGCGTTTGCGCATCGTTCGGAACTCGACCGCGCCGCTGGCGTGGTCATCTACGATTCCGGCACCGGCAAAACTACCGGCTTCTCCGTGGGCGGACGCAAGGATGTGCTGGGGAACGCGCAATATTTAATTGGTCCGCTCCAGCAGTTTGGCGTCACCACTCTGCCGGTAACCATGGAGTGGGGCACGGACCATTTCGACTTTATGCTGGAAGGTGTTCCCACGTTTGTCGCGGAACAGGAAGAAGCGAACTACCTGGAAAATTACCACGCCGTTTCCGACACCTACGACAAGGTGGACTTTCCGCAGCTCAAGAAACATGTGGCCGAAGCCGCCGTGCTCACTTTCGGCCTGGCCAATCTCCCGGAGAAGGTCGGACCGCGGCTCACTCACGAGCAGATCGACCAGACCATCCGCGATACGCATAGCGACGATTTGTTCAAAGCCTTCGGCCTGTGGGACGATTGGACCAGCGGCAAACGTGGACGACAGAAATAAAATCTATTGCTGATTTCTTGATTGCTGATTGTTGATTGAAAACCGTTGTTCGGAAAACTCAGCAGGCGCCAGGTTTTTCAATCAGCAATCAACAATCAGCAATTCCCGTAAGCCGGATTCCCATTGCTCTACTTCTGGATCCTCTTCAACCTGTTCGCGCTCGGCATGCTGGTGCTGGACCTGCGCGTGTTCCACCGGCCGGGCCGAGTGGTGCGCTTTCCGGAAGCCCTCGTCTGGAGCGCGATGTGGGTCGCGCTGGCCGCCGCTTTCGCAGGGATTATATTTTTCTGGCAAGGGCACCAGCCCGCGCTCGAGTTTGTCACCGGTTACGTTCTGGAACTCTCGCTCAGCGTGGATAATCTTTTTGTTTTTCTCCTGATCTTCCGCTATTTCAGCGTCCCCGAAGAGCAGCAACATCAAGTCTTGTTCTGGGGAATTCTCGGCGCGCTGGTGATGCGCGGAATTTTTATCGGTGCCGGGGTTAGCCTGATTCATCGCTTCCACTGGATTTTTTACGTCTTCGGAGGGCTGCTCGTATACAGCGGCATCCGCGTGTGCGCCATGGGCGAGCGTCAGGTCGATCCCTCGAAGAACCCCGTGGTGCGGGGGTTGCGCCGTTTTGTTCCGGTGACCGACGACTACCACGGCGGCAAATTCTTCGTACGCCTGCCGGCGGACCCGCGCCTGTACGCCACGCCGCTGCTCGTGGTTTTGTTCGTGATTGAAACCACCGACGTTCTTTTCGCCGTCGACTCAATCCCGGCTGTGCTTGCCATCACGCTGAACGCATTCATTGTCTATACCTCCAACGTGCTGGCCGTGTTGGGGTTGAGGTCGATGTATTTCGCGGTCGCCGGTCTGATGGGAAGCTTTCGCTTCCTGCACTACGGATTGGCGGCGGTCCTGATCCTGGTGGGGTTCAAGATGCTCACCGCCGATCATTTCCCGGTCTCCACCGTTGTCTCTCTGGCGGTGGTGGCCGGAGTTCTCGCGTTTTCGATCGCGGCGTCGCTGCTGTTTCCGGGGAAAACTCGACGGCCAACGAGTGCTTGATGGGGCATTCGCGGAAACTAAAGAAAGAATCGCACGCGTGCCTCGGCGATTTTTCCGCCTTTGCGCCATACGCTATTATGGACAGCGATGCCGCAAGTAACGATCCACGTGCCGCCGCGACCCTATCAGGCGCGCATTGAAAACGGCCTGCTCGCCCGCGCGGGCTCGGTGCTGGCCGAATTGCTGCCGCCAGCCAGCCGCATTTTTGTACTGACCGTGCCACCAGTCCGCAAGCGCTGGGGAGCGAAGTTTGTTCGTTCGCTAACCGCCGCAGGCTTCAGACCGCAAGTGCTGATGATGCCGGATGGCGAACCAGCTAAGCGTCTGGCCACGGTGGAGGCTCTCGCCGAAAAACTGGCGCGGCTGGGCGCGGAACGCAAGGCTGTAGTGATCGCTCTCGGCGGCGGAGTGGTGGGCGACGTCGGCGGCTTGGTCGCGTCGTTGTATATGCGCGGCGTCGAGTTCGTCCAGGTTCCCACCACAGTGCTCGCTCAGGTGGACGCTTCCATCGGCGGCAAGACCGCCGTGAATCTCGCCGCCGGCAAGAACCTGCTGGGAACTTTTTATCACCCGCGCGTCGTGCTGATTGATCCGACCGTGCTGAAGACGCTGCCCGACCGCGAGTTTCGCGCCGGACTCTACGAAGCGTTGAAGTGCGGCGTGATCGGCGACGTGGAACTTTTCCTGCGCTTCGAACAGAACCGCGCCAAGATTCTGAAACGCGATCCTGTCGAGTTGGAGTGGCTGATCGCGCAATCCGTGAAGTTGAAAGCGGAAGTGGTTTCCGCCGACGAACGTGAAGAGGGCTTGCGCCGCGTGCTGAACCTGGGCCACACCATTGGCCACGCGCTTGAAGCCGAAACCGGCTACCGGCGCCTGCTTCACGGTGAAGCCGTCGCATGGGGCATGATTGCCGCCACCAACATTGCGTTGAGCGTTGGCCGCACCGACAGCGTCACCGCCGGCCGCATTGCCGACGCCGTGCTCAGCCTGGGCAAACTTCCTGAAGTGAACGTGGGCGCGCGGAAAATTCTGGCTCGTCTGCAAACCGATAAGAAAACTCAAAACGGCGTGGTGCACTTTATCCTGCCCCGCGAAATCGGCAAAGTGGAAGTTGCCACCGACGTGCCGGAAGCCGCGATGCTGCAGGCCGTGGACGAACTGCGGCGGGTGTCGCGCGACGGAAGGGGCAAGTGAAAATTGCTGATTGCTGATTGTTGATTTCTGATTGAAAACTACCCGATCGACAGATTCGTAGAGCTCTTAATCATCAATCAACAATCAGCAATCAACAATTCTTTCTTCATGTCGAACCCAGCCAAACCCGTAGTGGGCGCCGCCCCGCAGGGCGCTACTGACGCCAGTTCCGCCGCGCAGGCCGTGCGCGAGATGTTCACTTCGATCGCTCCGCGCTACGATCTGCTCAACCACGTGCTCTCGTTCAACATCGACCGCGTGTGGTGGCGCCGTGCGGCGCGTACCTTTCGCGAAGTTTTGTCGCGACCAGACGCCCGTGTGCTCGATCTTTGCTGCGGCACCGGCGACATGACCTTCGCGTTGCGGTGCCAGGCGAAAAAATCTTCGCAACAAATCTCGCACCAGTCTTCGCCCCGAACGTCGTCTCAAGCTTCGTCTCAAACTCTGCCGCAACTTTTCGGCGCAGATTTTTCGCACGCCATGTTGCAGCGCGCGTTAAGCAAGTCGACGGCCGCATCCCCGGAGCATTTCTCGAACAACGCTTTTCCCACGAACGCTTCTTCCCCGAACGGCGAACCCGCAATGCCGAGCTGGATCGAGGCCGACGCTCTCAATCTTCCGTTTCCCAGCCAGCATTTCGATCTGGTGACTTCCGCCTTCGGCTTTCGCAATCTTGCTGATTACGACGCCGGCCTGCGCGAGATCGTTCGCGTTCTGCGTCCCGGGGGCGAATGCGGCATTCTCGATTTCGGCGAACCGAAAGGAATTATGCGCGAACTCTACCGCATTTACTTCAAGCAGATTCTTCCGCGCGTGGGCACCATGATCTCCGGAGTGCGCGGGCCTTACGCCTATCTTCCGGCTTCCGTCGAGCGTTTCCCCGAGCCCGAAGAAATGCTCGCGCGCATGCGTCAAGCCGGTTTCGCGGAAGCCAGCTGGACGCCCTATACGTTCGGAATCGCGGGGCTGTATCGCGGCAGAAAGTAGCAGAGCGGCAGGATTTGCCGACAGCGGTTCAAGAGAAGAGGAATCATGTGTAAACATAATCGTTCTCAATCGAATGCGAACATGAAAAGAAATACGACTGTCAAACTTGCCGTGGCCCTTCTATGTGTGGCCGCAGCGCAGTCGGCTGCGGCAATGACGAAAAACGGTTTTTTCAAAACCTCCGACGGCATCCGGATCCACTATCTCGAGGCCGGTAGCGGCCAGGCAATCGTTTTCATTCCTGGCTGGACGATGCCGGCCTGGATTTGGCAAAAGCAAATCGACGAGTTCTCGAAGAGGTACCACGTCATCGCCGTCGATCCGCGTTCGCAGGGCGAGAGCGACCAACCAACTTACGGCCACATGCCTGAGACCCGCTCCCGTGACTACAAAGAGCTCGTGGATTACCTTGGCCTGAAGCAACCGGTTCTCGTCGGTTGGTCCATGGCGTGCGGCGAGCTGGTGAAATATGCCGAGCAGTTCGGCACCGACAACGTCGGAGGAATGGTGCTGGTCGATGGCTTTCTCGCGGACAAGCTCAGCCCCGAAATGTTCGGCTTCGCGACAGGATCGATGAACCAGCTCCAGCTCGATCGGCAAAAGCAAGCCGAGGGTTTTGTCCGCAGCATGTACAAGAAGCCGCAGACAGAGGAATATCTCAAGCGCGTCATCGACGCATCAACCAAGGTTCCAGCGGATGCCGCGGTCGTGCTCATCTACAACATGATTGCGGTAAAGGATCTATCTGCCGGCTTTGCCATGATGAATCGCCCCGTGCTTTTTGCTTACGAGCCCGACTCGCAGGCGAGTGCCGACTTTCTGAAATCGAAACTTGGCGACAAGGTACGGCTGGAGCGGTTCGATGGTGACGGCCACGCACTTTTTGTCGATGACCCGGAAAAATTCAACCGCGTGCTCGAAGAATTTATCCACAGCCTCCCCAAATGATTCACGGCGAGAATAGTTTAAACCACTGAGGAACTTCAGCATGCTGGCTGGCATTCGAACGCGCGATTTACGCAAAGTTTACAACTCGCCGCCGCCCATGGCCGCGGGCGGCGGTTTTAGTTTCAGTGCAGGGCGCGGCAAGAAGAACAAGACGCCCAAGGCGGAGATCGTCGCTCTCGACGGCCTCTCGCTGGAGGTTTCACCCGGAGAAATCTTCGGACTGCTGGGACCGAACGGCGCCGGCAAATCGACCACCGTAGGAATTCTCACCACGCGCGTGCGTCCAACAAGCGGCCAGGCCTGGATCGGCGAACACGACGTCTGGGCGGAACAGGTCGTGGTCAAGCGGTTGATCGGAGTGGTGCAGCAGCGGCCAAACCTCGACTTCACTCTCACCGCGCGCGAAATCCTGCTCTTCCACGGCGCGTACTTCGGCATCGATTCCCAGACACGCAGCGAGCGTGCCGACGCGCTGCTCGAGCGCTTCAAGCTCACCGATCGCGGCGACCAGATGGTGCGCGGTTTCTCCGGCGGCATGATGCAGCGGCTCTCCATCGCGCGTGCCATGATGCACGACCCGCAGGTTCTTTTTCTCGACGAACCCAGCGCCGGCCTCGATCCGCAAACCCGGCTGCTGCTCTGGGAAATCATCCGCGAATACAACCAGCGCGGCAAAACCATCCTTCTGACCACGCACAACATGGAAGAAGCCGACGCATTGTGCCAGCGCCTCGCCATCATCGACCATGGACGCAACATCGCCCTGGGCACGCCCAGCGAGTTGAAAGCTTCGGTTCCCGGCGGTTATCTGTTGCGGCTTCGTTTTGGCCGGCAGTCTCCGGAATTGCTGCAACGCCTGCAGAATTTGGCAGGGGTGAGGGAGGTTCGCGCGCATCCGGATGCGGACGCCGACAACTCCGCCGATGTGTACGCCGACCGCGGCGGATCGCTGGTTTCCGAGATCGCCAATCTTGCCTCGGGCGCTTCCATCGAATTGTGCGACGTGCACATCTCCGAGCCCAGCCTGGAGAATCTTTTCCTGCACCACACCGGAAGGAGCTTGCGCGAATGAACTGGACGACCTTTCTCGCCCTGCTGGCGCGCGACGCTCATGTCGCTCGCCGCAACGTGATCCCTTTGCTGATGCAGACTTTTTTGCAGCCGATGATGTTCGTGTTTATTTTCGGTCGCGTGATGGTCAGCAGCGGCTATATGCCCGTCGCCTACAAAAGCTTGCTGCTACCGGGGATCATGGCGATCAGCATGGTGTTCACGGGCGTGTGGGCGGTGGCGATGCCATTGATCGCTGAATTTCAATTCACGCGCGAGATCGAAGACCGCCTCCTTGCGCCGATTGAAATCTCATGGCTGGCTATCGAGAAAGTAGTTTTCGGCACGCTGCAAGCGCTGGTCGCGGGGTTGGTGGTGATTCCGTTGGCGTGGTTATTGCTGCGTCCCGTGGATTTCAATTTGCATTCGCCTCTTACGTTCGCCGGCGTAACGCTGCTGGTCGCGCTTTTCTCGGCCTGTGGCGGACTCGCCCTGGGTTGCAGCGTGAACCAGAATCACATCGGCCTCATGTTCAGTATGGTTTTGACGCCAATGATTTTTTTTGGCTGCACGTATTATCCGTGGAGTGCCCTGAGCCATTTTCCGATTCTGCAGAAAATCGTCTTAGTCAATCCGCTGGTCTACGCGAGCGAGGGCCTGCGCGGAACGCTCGTTCCCCAGTTTCCGCATCTGTCTCTGATTGCCGTGTTCGTAGCCTTGGCGTGCTTTGACGCTCTGCTGCTGGGGATCGGACTTCGGCAGTTCCACAGCAAAGCTGTCAGCTAGGCAGAATCATTGTTGATTGCTGATTGTTGATTCAAGTCTCACGAATCCGGATGTCTGCCGGGTTTTCAATCAGCAATCAACAATCAGCAATTTTACGAAGGCCAACCCTACGCCCCGCCCATAGTCCCCGGCTTCACGCTGTCGGCAAAAGCGTCCGCGATCGTGTACCGCATCACTTCTTCATACTCTGGCCCCAGAAACCTGCGCAGCCGGTCGGTGTTCATGATGTACTCGCCCGTCATGTAGGGAAGCGCTTCCGGAGGGATCGCGGATATTTGCCGGTTCCACAAAATCTGCAGAACCATGCGCATCGCCCATTTTCCGGGCACGCGAATCAGCCTGGCCCGCGCCATTTCCACGCAGCGGCCATAAGTAAGCGGCTCTCCGCGTCCGGCCACATTCAACACGGTCAATCGCTGGGTTTCGGGTTCGCGGCGCAGGATGTGGTCGATCAGCCGCGCCATATCGTCCACGTGGACAAACTGAATTTTCTTGTCCAGAAATTCCTGCCCGCGCGGCAACATGCAGGGCAGCCGTTTTCCCGCGCTCCGCATTTTCTCGGAGCGCGCGCTCTTGCCATTGGGCGTGCCGCGGAAGGCTCCCAGCAAATAATTCTCCACGCTGGCCCCGGCAAAAATATGCGGGCGCAGAATATAAACGCTGCATCCGCGCAGCGAGGGCGCACGTTGCCGCACCACTTCGTCGGACTCTTTCTTGTGGATCGCGTAGGGCAGCGTGTGGGCGCCGAGAGGGAAGTCTTCTTCCACCGGCCGCGGCAGGTCCGATCCGTACGCCGAAACGCTGCTGGGAAAAATGAATTGCTTCACGCCGTCGTCGGTCTGGCGGTTGGCCTCGGTGACCGCTTCCATCACGCGCGCCGTGCCCGCTACGTTGATCTGCCACATGCGCGTCACGTCGAGCACGCCCGTGCGCACCGGGTCGATCACAAACGCCAAATGAATCACGGCATAGGTCCGCGTGTCGCGCAGCAGTTCGTAGAGATTGCGGCAGGAAGCTTCCTCGCCCAGATCCATGCGCTCGAATTGCACGGGACGCTCGGTCTGGGGCGGATTTATATCCACCCCAATGACCGAGAAACTCCCCAGCAGCGGCAAAAGCCTGAGCCCCAGGTTCCCGCTAATTCCGGTGACTACGACTACAGGTTTCGGCATCAGTTCGGTGAGGCGGCCGGTGGTTGAGGCGCTGTCGGCGTTTGTGGTTGCGGTAGCGGATGCGTCATGGGAGTCTGCGTTTGCGGCACCCGGTTCGGCAGCATCCGCTGCGGCGGTCCGGCCGGCGCGGGCGGACCAAAATACTCTTCATTGGTCTGCACGGTGTATGACTTCTGGTATTTCTCCATCTCTTCGCGCTGCCGCTGGCCCTGCAACATACTGTGAATTTCATTTTTCAATTGGTCGTCCAGGGGCATCTGCACGATTGCCTTCACCTTGTAAATATAATGCCCTCCCGGATCGCTGATCACCTGCGAGACCTCGCCTTCCTTCAAATCGAAAACCGCGACCTGGCCCGGCGGCAGGCCATTGCGCCGCACCTTGGGCAGGTTGACAGGCGGAGCATCCATTTTCATTCCCGCGGCGTCATACGCTTGCTTCTGCAGCTTTGCGAAGTCTTCTCCCGCAGCCGCTTGCGTGCGCAGACTGTCCGCCAGCTTCGCTTCCTCCTCCTCGGCATCGGCTTTTTGTTTCTGTTGCTGCTCCGGCGTCAACTTCGCATCTTTCTCGTCCTTCGTATCTTTTCCTTCCTTCTCGTCCTTTAGCTCTACCTTGGCTGCCGCTGCTCCTGGCCGGAAGTGCGGCACAAAGACGCGGTCGAAGTTGAACTCCTGATAGGTAGTGAGATGTGCCTGGTAGTAGCTGTCGACGTCTTCGTCGGAAACCTTGGCTGCCTTCTCCGAGATTTGATCGCGCAAGTCCTTGCCGAGGATCTGCAAACGGGCAAACTTCATCTCCGTCTCGAAGCGTGCGGTTTTGTCCAGACCCTGCTTCTGCGCGGCCTGTGCGAAGGCCAGAATGCCCGGATAAGCCGTCGCCAGTTGCCGCTTGAGCTGCGGATTCGGATGGCTCGAGATGCTGTCCACGAGTTTTTCGAATTCCGCGCGCGTGATCACGGTTTTGCAATCCGCAGGCGCCGTCTTGGTCACCGGCTTCGCCGCGGCTGCGCCAGCTTTGGCCGCGGCCGCACGCGGTTGCGGCTTGCACACTCCGGTAATTGTGAGCACTGCGGCAGTCGCCGGAACCGACTCTGCCGTATCCGGAAGGGCAGCGGCCGCCTGCGGCCCGCCCATGTTGGGCCGTCCTGGCTGCGCCTGTCCCCAGGCCAACCCTGCCAACAACACACACATCAGCCAACTCCTACGCATAAAAGAATTCCTCCAGGATTGGTGTTTCAGAATGTTGCAAACCTAAACAAAATATCGTAGCACGTTCGGGCTTCAGGCCTCGGGCTTCAGCCCGGCAAGAATGCCCCGCCACACAACCAGCAGAAGCCCGAGAGCCGGAGCCCGAAGCCCGAAGCCCGGAATCCACCAGCTATAATCCCTGCATGTCAGGCAGCCCCGCCGTTTATTCTCCCGGATCGATGCGTGCGGAAAAACGCGCCGCTGCTGGCAATTCCGTTCTTGCGGCGCTCGTCATCACCTCGCTCAAAGCCCTCGTCGGCCTGAGCACGGGCAGCCTCGGCATTCTCTCGGAAGCAGCTCACTCCGCTCTCGACCTGATCGCAGCGCTTATCACCTTTTTCTCCGTCGGAGTCTCCGACAAGCCCGCCGACGCCGATCATCAGTATGGCCACGGCAAAATAGAAAGCTTTTCCGCGTTCGTCGAAACCACGCTGCTTCTGCTGACCTGCGCCTGGGTCATCTACGAAGCCGTGTTGCGCTTGTTTTTCCGCCGCGTCGAAATCGAACCATCCCTCGCAGCCTTCGCCGTCATGGTCTTTTCCATGGGCATCGACTGGTGGCGTTCCAGCGTGCTCGGCCGCATCGCCACCAAATATGACAGTCAGGCGCTCGAGGCGGACGCCTTACATTTTTCCACCGACATCTGGTCCGGCGGCGTGGTTGTGCTCGGACTTCTCCTGGTGCTCGCGGGTCGCACCTTCCATGTGGGACGGTTACGCTACGCCGACCCCGTCTCCGCATTGTTCGTTGCCGGCGTCATCGTCCACGTCAGCTGGCGCCTGGCGCGGCGCACCATCGACGCCCTTCTCGACGCCGCTCCCGCCGGCGTTCGCGCCCAGATTACCGACGCCGTGTCCCGCGTGGAGGGTGTGCTCGAAGTGGACCGGGTCCGCATCCGCCGCGCCGGCAACCATTACTTCGCCGACCTGGTGGTTGGCATGGCTCGCACCCTGACCTTCCAGCGTTCCGAGCAACTGGTAGAAGCCGTCACCAGCGCCGTCCGCCGCGTTCTTCCCGACGCCGACGTCACCGTGCAACCGTTGCCCCGCGCCCAGCGTTCCGAAAATACTTTCGACCGCATCCGCGCCGCCGCCACCCGCCACAACCTCAACGTGCACGACATCAGCGTGCAGGATCTCGCCGGACAGCTGCACGTGGAGCAGCACATCGAGCTCGATGAACGCATGACGCTCAAACAAGCCCACGATCAGGTCACCGAGCTCGAAGCCGACATGCGCCGGGACGTCCCGGAAATCGCCGACATTCTCACCCACATCGAAAGCGAGCCCGCGACCATCGAAAAGCCCGAAGAAGTCGTCAGCGACGCCGAACTCGAGCATCAGCTGAAAGTGGTCGCCTCGCAGTTCCCCGAAATCCTCGATGTGCACGACTTCATCATCAAGCGCGTCCGCGGACGTCTCTACGTGTCCTGCCACTGCACTCTGTCCGAGGATCTCCCGCTTTCCCGCGTGCACGACATTCAAACCGAACTCGAAATCCGTTTCAAACAACACGCCCCGGAATTGTTCCGCGTCCTGATCCATCCCGAGCCCGACACGGATAACCGGAGGTAGGGGTAACAGGTACCGCAAATATGACTGAAGCCAAAGCCACCTGGACTGACAACGAGCGTTACATTGGCGAGGCAAGCTCACACCACGCCTTAGTAATGGATACGGCCACCGAGAAAACCGCCAATAGTCCCGTGGAACTCGTTCTCATCGCTCTCTGCGGATGCACCGCCTCGGACGTGGTCGGCATCCTGCGCAAGAAGCGCGAACCCTTCACGCATCTCGAAGTTCGCGCCCAGGCCGAGCGCGCCACCGGCTATCCCGCCGTCTTCACCGAGATCAAGCTGACCTACCGCGTCAGTGGTAAAGTGTCGCGCAAGGCGGTCGAAGATGCGGTGCGCTTGTCGAAAGAAAAATATTGTTCGGTTTCCGCCATGCTGGAAAGAACCGCAAAGATCACCGCCAGCATCGAATACGTAGACAGCTAGCACGTTGGGTTTTTGCAGCCGCAGAAAGCTGTTAAGAAATTGTCATCCCGACCGGAGCTTCCCATTCCCGAAGGGAATGGGAAGCGTAGTGGAGGGACCTGCTGTTGTTGCGAGCACAGGTTCCGGAGCGGCATTAAGAATTATGACCCTGAAAATCATCCTGTTCACCCAACCCGCCTGCCTCTCCTGCGAACTGATGAAGGTCTACCTGGAAGCGCGAGAACTCGTCTTCGTCGAGCGTGACATCACGGCCGATCCCGCCGCCCGCCAGGAGATGGTCGATGAGCACGACAGCCTCACCACTCCGACCATGGTTGTAATTTCAGGCGAGACCGTAGAAGTGATCGTCGGCTTCGCTCCCGAACGCCTCGACGAACTGCTCGCCGCCGCGGAATCATCGGAGCCCTCGCCTGACCTGTCGCCGCATCCCCTGATTCGAATTACAAAGTCCGCATAGAATCAGCATGATTGAACTGACCCCTGAACCCTAAACCCTGACCCCTGATTCGCATCCGCCCGCGAGGCCTGCTATCGAGAATCCCGCCCATCCCACTCCGCCGCATCCCCTCCGCGGATACTTATTCATCGCCTCCGCCGCACTTCTCTGGGGAGTCTCCGCCGCTCTCTTCCGCGCTGTAGTCACGGGAAAATTTCCGCTCACCGGCGAAGCGCTGCACCCGATCGGCCCGCTCATCCTCTCGCAAACCCGCACCACATTTTCGCTGCTCGTCCTGCTTCCCATCCTCGTCGCCCGCCGCGGATGGCAGCGCATCCAGCTCCCCGCGCCCGATCTCGTGCAATGCCTCGCCCTCGGCATGCTGGGCGTCGCCGCCTCGAATTATTTTTATTACGTCGCCATCCAGCGAACCAGCGTCGCCATCGCCATCATCGTGCAATACACCGCGCCGGTCTGGGTGCTGCTTTACGTAGTCGCGCGCCGCCAGCAAAAACTTTCGCTGCAGAAAGTCGCCGCCGTGGGCACGGCCATCGCCGGAATCGCTCTCACCCTCGGGCTCGTCGGAAGCAAATCTTCGCCCCTCCACCTGGATTCCTACGGACTGCTCGCCGCTCTGATCGCTTCGTTCTCATTCGCCTTCTACAACCTCGCTGGACACCGCATTCTCGCCCGCTACGATCGCTGGCGCGTTCTGGTCTGGGTTCTGACCTCCGCCTCCATCTTCTGGCTCATCGTGAATCCCCCGTGGAAAATTCTCGCCGCCCACTACGCGCCCGCCCAGTGGGCGTTCCTCTTCGCCTTCTCCATGATCTCCGTCCTGTTCGCGTTTTCGCTTTACTTCCAGGGACTGCAACACCTCGAGCCCACCCGCGCCATCATCGCCAGTTGCCTCGAACCAGTCTTCTCCATCCTGCTCGCCGCCGCACTTCTCGGCGAATTGCTCCGCCCCATCCAGACGGTTGGAATCATCCTCGTGTTGGCCGCCGTCGTGCTCGTGCAAAGCCCCGGCCACGACGCTCGGAAAGCAGGATCTGTAATCGTGGATCCGATCGAGTGAAAATCGAATATCTCAAAGCTATTAGGTCGCGCCGGTCTACTTCCGCGCTTCCACGTATAAACTCTCGTTGCGCCGCACTTCGAGTTCGATCAGGTTAATTTCCGGAATCGCGCTTTTGCAGTAACTGCTGACTTCCACATTCTCGAACCCCGCGCGGCGCAGCATGTGGACCAGCGCCCGCGAGTCAAACATCTGGGAATGATTCGAACCCGGATGCACGAAATCCTGTAACGAATGGTTCAGCGACAGCCGCGACACGAAGGTCTGCGCCGCCAGGGGCTTTTCGTCGACCAAGTACTCCCGCGCAATCAACTCCAGGTCCGGCACCACCACTCGCAAAATCCCGCCCGGCTCCAGCGCCCGCCGGCAATCCCGGGCAATCGCCAGGGAAGCGTCATACGTGAAGTGTTCAAACGTATGCGACGAGTAAATGTAGCGCACGCGGCCATCGCCGAACGGCAGCCCCTTGCGGACGTCGCATCTCCGCACGTCGCGCGGCCACGCCGGAGTCTTCAGCAGCCGCCTCACCAGAGGAATTCGCGACAGTGTGATGGTCGGCGAATTGTCCAGATTGTACCAGCCTGCAATCCCCGAAAGACCGCAGCCAATATTGATTTTGATCTCGCCGTCAGACATCATTTAATTCGAAATGTTAGCATGCGCCACACCGTGACCTGCTTTCCGGATCCGCAAGCGCGTCCGCCAAAGTCAGGTCTCCAATCAACAATCTAAAATCAACAATCTAGACTCGGCAACCAGAAATCAACAATCCCGGCCGAATTTTTCCTTAAGCGCCGGTTCCCCGAAAGTAACGTTCTACTCTTGGTACCTTGGTGTTGCTCTTGACAAGGTTTTTACATCCGAATCGCCAATTCTTGGCTACGCTTTACTCATACTGGTTGGATGCACCGCTTGGATGAACCAATAGGATGATCTGATTTGGATGTTCCCGGTCGAACGATTCTGATTCGAATGAGGTTTTTGTGATGAGAGCCCGTTCCCTATTCTGCGTCC
>JBEKDY010000077.1:0-16940 GCA_050014115.1 Candidatus Sulfotelmatobacter sp.
GAGGTAACAACCGCGGCGTTCGTCTACTACCGCTTCCGCAAGCCGAGTTACACCGGCGACGAACGCCGCTCCATGATCGACCGCATCCACGGGCACATCGCCGCGGGCCGCGACGTGTTCGCGTATTTCAAGCACGAAGAAACTCCCGAGGGAGCGCTGTATGCGGTGGAGATGCTGCGAGAAGTGAGCAAGCCGTGAGTCGTGGTGGGACACGTAGCAAGCCACGTCTCTACCAAGAGAGAAAAAACTTGTTGTAGAGACGTAGCTTGCTACGTCTCCTGCCGGCACCCGGTTCGCCACTTTTCCCAGCGTCCGATAACGCGCATACTGAATCCCTTCCGGATCATGCCTGCGGAAACCAACTCGCGCGTGCTCTCCAGCTTCCTCGACTACTTGCGAATCGAAAAAGGTCTTGCACCACTTTCCGTCAGCGCCTACACCACCGACGTCGGCCAGTTCTCCGAGTTTCTGGAAAAATGCAAGCGCACTCTGCTCACCGCTCGCCGCCAGGAGGTCCGTGAATTTCTGCAACAGCTTTTTGCCAATCAAGTGGAGGGGCGCAGCGTGGGGCGGAAGCTCTCGGCGTTGAGGCATTTGTATCGTTACTTGCTGCTCGACAGGAAAATCGACCACGACCCCACGTTGAACATCGAATCGCCGCGGCAGTGGAAAGTTTTGCCCAAGTCGCTGGCACGTGACGAAATGGAATCCACTCTCGCGGCGCCGGGACTGAGGCATACCGCGACGCGAACCCACGAGACGAAATTGTCCGCGGCGCTGGCAATTCGTGATCAGGCTATGCTCGAAGTCCTCTATGCCGGGGCCTTGCGGGTTTCAGAAATCGTCGACGCAAAACTGGAAGACCTCAAGCTGGAAGCCGGATACATGCTGGTGCGCGGCAAGGGCGATAAAGAGCGCGTGGTGCCGCTGGGGAAATCGGCGCAGGATGCGCTGACGGAATATCTTGCGCACTCGCGCCCGGTGCTGGCCACGGCGAAGCGAAGCTCCACAGCGTCGACGGCACTCAAAGGCTCACCCTTGATGTTTCTGGCGCGTGGCGCTCACAAACTGACGCGCCAGCGCGTCTGGCAGATGGTGCGGGCTGCTTCGGCCGCTTCGGGACGCAAAGCGTCTCCGCACATGCTGCGGCACTCCTGCGCCACGCACATGGTGGAGAACGGCGCCGATCTGCGGACGGTGCAGACTATCCTTGGCCACGCCGATATTTCGACGACCCAGGTCTACACCCATCTGGCGCTCGATCGGCTGCGGACGGTTTATCAGAAGCACCATCCGAGGGCGAAAGCGAGATGAGGAAAGTTCTGAATGTTGTTACGGGAGCGGTTGCAAAATCGTTGAAGTGTTCCTGCAGGAACACTTTGTGCTGACGCAAGCGTATGTACAGTTTCGTACATACCCGTAAGTGAAGGCAGGGGTGGGAGTTACGCCGGCCATGGGTTGAGGGATATGCTGTCAGATTGGCTGCTAGTTGCCAACTCACTAGAAGCTATCTCAATAAATCCTCGCGGGCGAGGGACGGGAGCGAAGCCTCAGGGGCTAAAGCCAGAATCTCGGGGCGACAAGACGGCACGGCTGAAGCCGTGCCCTTCCCATATCTATATTCCGAGACGACTTCTAGTGGTCAACTCGAGGTGGTGGCTCAATTTGAATTTCTTCCGTGTACTTTGCGGTTGAGGGCTGTTGCTCTTGAGGGGAAAATCAACAGATTTTTAACCGCAAAGGGCGCGAAGAAAGGCCGCCAGGTACGCAAAGAAATTCAAATTGAGCCACTACCCAACCCGATCATCGGTCGACGATCATCGATTGCCGTCAATGGTTAAGACGGAGATGAAGGCTCTGAGATCAGCGATGACCAAAGACCGGACCATCGTCGCCAAAGCCGTTGCCGATTTCCTCCGCCATCTGGGTGAGAAGAACGCTTCGCCGCATACTGTCAAAGCTTACAGCGGCGACTTAGCCAACTTTGCAGCCTATGCGGGTTCGCGACGATGGAAGGAGATCGATCATATTGTCATCCGCGGTTTTCTGTCTCAGCTCTACGATAACGGACTCGGCAAGACTTCGGTCGCGCGTTCGCTGGCTGCGGTGCGCTCGCTCTATCGCTGGCTGGCGCGGGAGGATGTCGTCGAGCAGAATCCGGCGAAGCTGGTGGCCACGCCGAAGCTTTCCAAGAAACTTCCCCGCGTTCCGACGATTGAGGAGATGAACTCCGTGCTCGATGGCGAAATGCCGGAAGCGGCGGCCTTCCCCGAGCGCGACCGGCTGATGCTTGAGCTGCTGTACGGATGCGGCATTCGTAACTCAGAGCTAATCGGAATTAATCTTGAAGATATTCGACTGAGTTCAGAAGTCATCCTGATTCGCGGCAAGGGCAAGAAGGAGCGCTACGTTCCGTTCGGCGGTACGGCGACCAGCGCGCTTGCTTCCTATCTCCCCGTGCGCCGGCAAGTCATGGCGGAGAAACACACGAACGGTGCTGCGCTGCTGATCAACCGGCGCGGCGGGCGCCTGACCACGCGCAGCGTGGGGCGCATCATCAAGAAGATCGCCGTCGCGAAGGGTCTCTCACCCGATGTACACCCGCATACGCTGCGCCACGCTTTCGGCACGCACATGCTTGAAGAGGGCGCCGACCTCCGTGCCATTCAGGAGTTGCTCGGCCATGAGCGCCTTGCCACGACCCAGCGTTATACCCAGCTTTCGATGAAGCAGGTGCTCCGGGTCTACGACCAGACACATCCACGCGCGAAGTAGCCGCGCCGCATCGCGACAAAGCACAGATGCACAGACAAGCGCCAGCATTCTTTGTGATCTCTAATCTATTTTTTGCCCACCCAGCGATTACGAAGGCAGATGTTCTTCAGCGCCTGTCCTAAGGCGTGGAAACGTATTAGTGTCTAAACGAGAGGCAGATCTGTGAGTACTGAATCGGTACCGCGTACCAACGTTTCAGCGCGGCTCGCGAGCGCGATTAGCGAGTTGCGTGCGCTCCAGGAGCCGCTGCTTTGCGGAGAGGTTGATCCTCGCGTTCTTAGCGATTTCCGCGACGCGTTGAATCGCGTCCGCAATACTGCCTGGGCGGCGCAGCAATCGGCGAATGCCCAGCTCTACGATGAAGGAGCCACCACCGTGGCTTCCTATCTGACCGCGGAGCGAGTTCGAGCCGCTTACCAGCTTTGCCGGTCCCTGCATGACGATGTGTGCAGCGAGGACGTCTCCCTTCAGAAAGGGCCGCTGGTCGAGCTCTATGGCGCCGTAAAAACCTTAGTCGAGGACTTGAAAATAAGGCTCTGATTATTTTTCATCGCGACCTTCAGTACGGAGGCCCTCCCACATCTTCACCACGCGCGCTCTCAGCTCCGCGGTCAGTTTCTCGTAGGCGGCCTCCGAAGCTTCACTCTCCGGCGGCGGAATAATCGGATCGCCAAACACGATGCTCAGCGGCGCGAACCCCTGAAACGGCCTGTTCCTGGGCCACGCCTGATAAAAGCCCTCAATCGCGACTGGAACGATGGGCGCCTGCATGTGAATCGACAATATGGCCGCGCCCTTCTTGAAGACTCGCGGAGTGCCGTCAATCGAGCGTTCGCCCTCGGGATAGAGAATGAGCGCTCGGTCTTGCCGCAATCCGAACGCGCCAGCGCGCATAGCAGGAATCAGATTTGCGTCCGGATCTACCACTACCACCCGCAGCGAACGCGCCAGCCACAACATGAATCCCTGGCCGAAAATGTCGCTGGTTCCCACCGCGAACACTTTGTCAAACACGTCGGACGGCAATACGCTCGCCAGGAATGCGGCATCCAGATAGCTCTGGTGATTCGACGAAAGAATATATGGGCCGCTCTTGGGCAGCTTTTCAATTCCGCGTACCTGCAACCTGAAACGATCGCGAGCAACCATTTGAACGATCCGCGAAACCAGATACCAGAACGCATTGCTCAGGGGCTGCGGCCGGGCCAGCGCGGCTACTTCTTTGGGGTTTGGTTCTTCGGCGAGGATGGCTTTCCATCCGGCAAAAACTGGCCGGGTTCCGGGACCGCCCGCGCCGCTGGCCGCGCTCTGCAAGACGGCGTCAATCAAATCACGCACGGTATAGATTTCGGCGAGCTGTGATTCGTCCACGTTGCCGCCGAGAGCTTCTTCCAGTTGGCTCAGCAATTCGATGCGCTGCATGGAGTCAAGCCCAAGGTCGAGATCCAGGTTAAGGTCGGGCCGCATTTGCGGTGGCTTGGCGCGCGCCGCATCGCGCACGATCTCCAGAGCGCGCTGCACGCTCGGCTGATCGAGCCATGCAGTTTGTTCCGGAGTTAAGGGCTTTTCCGCCGCTAGCTCCGAATCGCCTTCTTTGCCCTTCCGCGCCAGGTTCGCCTTGACCCGCTTCTCCACTTCGAAGCGCTTGATCTTGCGCGTGGTGGTGCGCGGCAAGTCTTCTTGCCAGATCTCGTAGTTGCCGATGCGCTTGGTGGAGGCAATCTTCTGAGAAAGACCTTCAACATCAAAGCGGATCGCCTCTTTGACGTTGACGATTTTGCGTTGTCGCAGCACGTCGAAATTCGGCACGATGACGGCATAGAGCCGGTCGCCGCCCTCGCCGGGCTTGCCTTCCAGCCCCATTACCGCAATTTCTTTGATGAGCGGCGACTTCAGATAGTGCGCCTCGATCTCTTCCGGATACACATTCTTCCCATTGCTGAGAACGATCACTTCTTTCTTGCGTCCGGTGAGAAAAAGATTGCGGTGAGCATCGAAGTAGCCAAGATCGCCGGTCAGAAACCATCCGTCGCGCATCACGGCGGCCGTGGCGTCCGGCCGGTTCCAGTATCCCTTCATCACCACCGCGCCGCGCAATGCAACTTCGCCCACCGCCGGACCACCGTCTTCCTGCGGCTGCGGATCGACAATCTTCGCCTCCACGCCTTTCAATGCCTGGCCTACCGAACCGATCACGTTGTTCCTCGGCGAATTGGCGAACACAGCCGCGGTGGTTTCCGTCAGACCGTAAGCCTGCAGGACATCAATGCCCAGGGCATGAAAATCATTTCCAATTTGCGGATCGAAGCGCGAGCCTCCAGTTGCCAGATAGCGCATCTTCTTGCCGAGCGTGTCGTGCACCTTGCTGAAAAGGACTGGCCCTGCATTTATCCCGATCTTGCGCAGGGCGCGATTTAGGCTCATCATGCTCTGAAATATTTTTTGGGTGATCGCGCCCCGTTTCGCAACCTCCTGAAAAATGCGCTCATGGATCAGGTAGAAAAACTGAGGAACCACGGCGAAAACCGTAATGTCGCGCTCTTGAAGCGCGCGCAGCAATTCCGTGGTGTTCAGCGTTTCCAGATACACCACGCGCGCGCCCTTCACTAGGGGCAGCAGAAGGTTCGCCATCTGAGCCAGCACGTGAAACATCGGCAGCACGCCGAGCAGCGCGTCGCTGGGCGAAATTTCGACCCAGTTGAACACGGCCTCCACTTCTCCCAGCATATTTGCGTGCGTGAGCATCACGCCCTTGGGGTCGGCGGTGGTTCCTGACGTGTAGAGCAGGGAAGCGAGATCGTCTCGTTTCGCATCGACAGCTTTGAACTTAGCCGGCCCGTCATTGAAAATTGCGGGGAGATTCGCCAGCCACTTCTCTTGCATGGAAGGGTCGGCCACGCGATCCGGGTCCGTGAGTACGAGACCAACTTTCAGCCCGGCAGTCGCCTCCCGCGCAATCGGAGTGTGCTTGGCATCGCAGAAGAGAACGGGACTGCCGCTGTCTTTGAGCAGCTTCGTGACCTGATCGGCGTGCAAGGCCGTATCGAGCGGCACCGCGGCGCACCCCGAAGCGATAATCCCCAGATACGCCGCCACCCACCGTGGATGGTTGTCGGCCAGAATCGCCAGCCGCGATCCGCGGGCGAATCCATTTTCAGTAATCCATCGCCCCACGGACTCAGCCATGCGCCGCAGTTCGGCATAAGTACAGCTCTCGAGGTGGTCGTGGCGCTGGATCTGCAGCGCAATGTTGTCAGGCCAGCGCTCGGAACACTCGACAAAACGATCGTAGAAAGAGGGCATGGGTCGTGGGGAATCTTACAGGAGGCCGCGCGGTAGAGTCAGTTTACCATCCGAAATCGCACTAGGTCGCAAGAAGATCGCAAGAAGATCGCCTTGCATCTAAATATGCTAGGCTTTTAGAGATCGAGATAGTTCTGGGCGGTGCAGCCCGCTGAAGGATTCCAAGTTTGATTAACACTCTGTTGGGCAAGGTTTTCGGAACGAAAAATGAGCGGGTCGTTAAGGCCTTGATGCCGCAGGTTGCGGCCATCAGCGCGCTTGAGCCGCAGATCCAGAAACTGACCGACGACGAACTGCGCGCCAAAACGGACGAATTCCGGCAGCGCATCCAGGAGCGCCTGGCTCGCTTCAAGGATGCTCGTGCCGCTGAAGTTGTGGCCGACGCCGGAAATGAAGACGACGGCGAACCCGATGTCGATCGGCAGAAGCGTCTTGAGAAAGAGCAATACGACGCCCTGCAGGAAGTATTAAACGAAATTCTGGTGGAAGCTTTTGCGGTTGTCCGCGAAGCCGGACGCCGCGTGCTCAACATGCGCCACTTCGATGTGCAGCTGATCGGTGGCATGGTTCTGCATCAGGGCACAATTTCTGAAATGAAGACTGGCGAAGGCAAGACGTTGGTCGCCACGCTTCCGGTTTACCTCAACGCACTCGGCGGACGCGGCGTCCATGTGGTCACGGTCAACGACTACCTGGCCAAGCGCGACTCGGAATGGATGGGCAAGCTTTATCGTTTCCTCGGCCTGACGGTCGGTGTGATCGTCCATGACCTCGACGACGAACAGCGCCGCGCCGCCTACGCCGCCGATGTGACCTACGGCACCAACAACGAATTCGGTTTCGACTACCTGCGCGACAACATGAAGTTCGACCTGAAGGATTGCGTGCAGCGCGGTCACAATTTCGCGATCGTCGACGAAGTCGATTCCATCCTGATCGACGAAGCCCGCACGCCGCTGATTATTTCCGGCGCGAGCGAGGAGTCCACCGACAAGTATTACCGTGTAAACCGCATCATTTCGAAACTCGAAAAGGGTGAAGAACTCGACGTCGCTCCCGGCGAACCTGCGCAACTCACCGGCGATTTCGTGGTCGACGAGAAGCACCGCAACATCACTGTCACCGACGATGGCTGGCTGAAAGTTGAAGGGCTACTGGGTATCGGCAACATCGCCGATCCGGAAAACTGGCCGCTCAAGCATCACGTCGATACCGCGATCAAGGCGCACGCGCTGTATCGCCGTGACGTGGAATATGTCATCAAAGACGGCGAAGTCATCATTGTCGACGAGTTTACCGGCCGCATGATGCCCGGGCGCCGCTGGTCTGACGGCTTGCATCAGGCTATCGAAGCCAAGGAAGGCGTCAAGATCGAACGCGAGAATCAGACCCTCGCCACCATCACGTTCCAGAATTATTTCCGCATGTTCAAGAAACTGGCGGGCATGACCGGCACTGCGGAAACGGAAGCCGCCGAGTTCGAAAATATCTACAAGCTGGATGTGGTCGTCATCCCGACCAACAAGCAGATGCTGCGCCTCGAACATCCGGACGTTGTTTTCCGTACCGAGAAAGAAAAATATTTCGCCGCCGCGGATGAAATTCAGCAACTCAACGCCAAGGGCCAGCCCGTGCTGGTCGGCACCACGTCGATTGAAAAGTCGGAACGTCTCTCCGAGTTGCTCAAGAAAAAAGGCGTAAAGCACTGGGTCTTGAACGCGAAGCAGCATGAGCGCGAAGCGGAAATCGTGGCCCAGGCCGGGCGCAAGGGCCAGGTCACCATCGCCACCAACATGGCCGGCCGCGGCACCGACATTCTGCTCGGCGGCAACGCCGAATTCATGGCCAAGCAGGAATTGGTGAAGAAGGGAATCGCGCAGCAGTTGCGCATTGCTCAGGGCAAGATCGAAGGCCCGCAGGAAGATGGCGAGACTTCCATTTTCTATTACAACGGCAACGAATACACCGTCCCCACCGAAAACTGGACGGAAGCTTTCAACCGCTACAAGCAGCAGACTGATAAAGAACACGACGAAGTTACCGCGGCCGGCGGTCTTCACATTCTCGGCACCGAGCGCCACGAGTCCCGCCGCATCGACAACCAGCTGCGCGGACGCGCCGGCCGCCAGGGCGATCCCGGCTCCTCGCGCTTCTATCTCGCGCTCGAAGATGACCTGATGCGCATCTTCGCCAAGGAGTGGGTCTCGAATCTGCTGCAGCGCCTGGGCATGGAAGAGGGCGTGCCCATCGAGTCCAAAATGATCAGCCGCCGCATCGAGACGGCGCAGAAAACGGTGGAAGCGCAGCATTTCGAATCGCGCAAACACCTGCTCGAATACGACGACGTGATGAACAAGCAGCGTGAGGCCGTCTACGGCCTGCGCCGCCGCCTGCTCGAAGGCACGGATCAAAAAGATCTGATCCTCGAAGATTACGTCTCCGCGATTCTTGGCGCGCAGATGGACGAGTTCTGCCCGCCCAAGGCGCACGTCGACGACTGGAACATCAAGGGGCTGAAGGATGCGATCTTCACCCGCTTCGGTGTGGACTTCCTAGCGGAAGGCGTGAAGCCCGAGACCCACAATCGTCAGGAACTGGGCGACGCCATTTTTGCGAAATTGAAAGAGCGCTACGACGCGAAAGAAAAACTGATCGGTCCCGATGCCATGCGCCATCACGAGCGCATGATCATGCTCAGCGTGATCGACCAGCAGTGGAAGGATCACCTCCTCGGCATGGACCACCTCAAGGAGGGCATTGGCTTGCGCGGCTATGGCCAGCACGATCCGCTGGTCGAATACAAAAAAGAATCGTTCGACATGTTCGAAGCCATGCTCCAGCGCTTCCAGGAAGACACGGTCCGTTATCTCTATTTGATGCAGATTCTGGAGCGGCCGCCCGACTCAGGCGCGCAGCCCGGCGGCCCCGAAGGCCAGGGCCAAGGACCAGATTCAGGAGTTCCCGCGCAACTCGGCGGCGACGGCAACGGCCGCCGCCCTCCGCGCATGGTCTCCACTTCCGCCGACGAATTAGAAGAAGCCTTCATGCGCCGCAAGCGCCGCGAACTGGAACAGGCCCGCATGGCCGGCGCCGGAGACACGCAGCAAGTGCAGCAAGTCGTCCGCTCGCAGGAAAAAGTTGGCCGGAACGATCCCTGCCCCTGCGGCTCCGGCAAGAAATATAAAAAGTGCCACGGCGCCTAATCCGCCGCAACGGCTAAGCTGTCCAGCGTGGTTGGACGCAACTAGCTCCAAAACTTCCACCACGGTGCCTTGGGATGATCCAATCGCTCCGGATACCACCACGCATGAAAATGGGCGGTGTAGTCTTTGCCCCGGACGTCGGTGATACGCACATCGCAATCGTAGGGGCTTTCGACGAGGGTAGGGTTTCGATGGAGCGGTCGATTGGTCGCCAGTTGTATCGCAACGTTAGTGTCGCGGCTCGAACGCAAGATCGCTCGGATCCGTGCCTGTCCACCATGTCCCAAAAGAATCGCGTGTAACGCACCGGAATCTCCGATAGTGGCTCGGCAAGAAGCTCGGGAGGCCCGGCCTCTGCGCGCGAACCGCAAAATGTGGCCCATTACGTAGTCGTCGTCTGCGTAATTCATCAGACTTGTGAAGGAGTGTCCGATATTGTGAGCGACGCTCTTCAATACCTTGTATCGAGCCATTTGGCCTTTTTCCCTATACGCCCCATGAAATCAGACCGTGTGCCGCATCCAGGTTGGCTAACCAGATTAGTGATTGTCGGCGACCGCCCCAAACGTCATCTCCTCCGCCGAACTTCCACTCTCCTGCTTCCAATCCAAAAACAAAGTCGCATAGTTTTTCGTAATGTAATCCGCCGGCGCCACCCCTAACTTCTTCGCCGTAGCATCAATCCACCGCGAAGGCCCTTCAATCTCACAAAAATTTCCAATCGGAGTCTCGTCCACCACAACCTTCCCCTTCCCATCCACCCACTCCGCGCGAAACTTTTCGTACCGGAAGGTGGGCGCGTACCCCAGCCCGCGCAGAATCGCATCCATCATCTTGCCGTCGCTCACTCGCGTTTCCAACTCGAGCCGGCTGCTGTGTCGTTCTTTCTTCCCCTGACTTTTATGCGTGATCGTCCACTCCGAACCATACTTCCGAATCCGCAGCAGTTCCTTGCGCGCGCGGAGCAAGTCTCCCGGCAAGTCATACAGAGTATTCATCTCATGCGTGCGAGGCGTTACCACGCGAAATCCCGCCGCGCGCAGTTTTCGACTGAGCGCCCGCACATCGGTCACACGAAATTTGATTTCGATTTCCCGCTTCATAATAAGAGTGTATTACGCTCAGACCGGGTCGGCCGCGGCAGTCGCCTCAACTTGCCCCGCATCAGCGTGTCTTCGCCAATCGCACTGCTCCACCGGGCCAACGACCCAACCCCAACTCAGCGCTCCCAGCCAGGCCACGCCTGCGGTAATAAAAAATGCAGCCCGAAAACTCCCAGTTTTATCCACGAGAATTCCCGTGAGCGTGGGCGCCACCCAGCCTGCGAAATTGCCGATGAAGTTCTGCAGCCCCGTCCATCTACCAGCGGCTAGCGGACCGGCCAAGGTCTGCGTGATCGCCCAGCCGTTGCAAATGCTGATGCCCAGAAATATTCCGGTCAGCGACAGCATCGCAATAAACATTCTGCCATGTGTAAACGCCGTTGCGGCCAGCGACACGCCGATTCCAATCTGCCCCACTACCATGGAAGACTTGCGCGCGAACGTGAGCGAAGTCCCCGCGCCGATCCGGCGATCCGAAAGCTTCCCCCACCCCATGGCCGAAGCCGCAGAGAGAAAAAACACCAGGCTGCCGGCCTTGGCCATCTCGTTCGCGGAAAAATTCCGCCCTCGCACCAGATAGAACGGTAGCCACGTGATCAGAAAATACAGAAAGTAATTAACGCAGAACTGGCCCAGGCACGTGCCCCACGCGGATCGTTGCACAATGATTTGCAGGAACCCAATCTGTTGAGAAGGAGTCCGCGCAGGCTGGCTCGGGCGTCGAGGCATCCACACCAGCCATGGAACCAGCCACACGAAACTGCCTAGCCCCAACGTCACGAAAAACGGCCTCCACCCGAAACGGGCCACGATGACTCCGCCCACCAGAATTCCGAACGCCGGCCCAAGAGAAAGAGCCGCCATCATGATCGCGTTGGCAAATCCGCGGCGTTGCTCCGCAAAGTGCGTGCGCAGGATTTTCGAGTACGAAGGAAAAGCGACCGATTCTCCCCAGCCCAGCATGATGCGAATCGCAATCAATGCGGCAAACCCGTGCAAGGTTCCGGTTGCAGCCGTGGCCGCGGACCACACAAAGAAGCCCACTCCAAAAACCCACTTCACGTCGAAGCGATCCACCAGCCACCCGGCGGGGATCTGCATGAGCCCGTAAGTCCAGAAGAATGCGGAGAGCAAAACGCCAAGCTGCGACGCCGAGAGATGCAGCTCATCCTTGAGCAGGGGCGCTGCGATGGAAAGATTGCTGCGATCGATGTAGTTGATGAAAACGGAAAGACTCAACAGGAAAAGAACGCGGTTCATGCCGGAGCTGTGAGTCTCAGCTGGAAAGGTGGTCGACGCGACCGCCGGCCGCGGCATGCGATCCTCGTGGCTGGCAGTGTCGCTCATGGCAGCAAAGCGCCACAATGTTACACCCGCGCGGATGTTATGATTCTCGACGATTTTTTCGGATGCCACGCTTGGAAGTGATTGCACGGGAGTGAACCAGTATGAAGAATCTGTTCCGGCCAGATGCGGCCGACGAAGTGATCTCCCGCATCGACAAGCTGCAACCCACCGCGCAACACCAGTGGGGGAAAATGGACGTCGCCCAGATGCTGGCGCATTGTTCCACCACGCTCGATATGGCTTCCGGTCGTCTGGTCCTGCCGCGGCTGTGGATCGGCAGAATACTCGGGCCATTCGTGCGGCCCATCTTCACGAACGAAAAACCGCTTTCCCGCAACAGCCCCACCGATAAGAACCTCGTCGTCTCCGACCCGCGCGATTTCAGCCACGAATAGAAACAACTCAAACTTCGCGTCCGGCAGTTCCAGCAGGGCGGGGAAGCGCAGTGCACAAAACACCCGCATCCCTTTTTTGGCGCACTCACGCCCCAGGCGTGGAGCACGGGCATGTATAAACACCTCGACCATCACCTGCGACAATTTGGCGTGTGAGTTTGAAACGGAGAGGGGAGTCCAGGGGGATCCGGGAAGCGCAGCTCGATAGCAGCAGTTAGCAGTTAGCAATGGGTCACTGTTGTTTGTTGGCTAACTGTCAACCGCCAATTGCTAACTGCTAATTGCTAACTAAAAGTCGGCAGCTTCACCAGATCATTCTGCGGCACCGACTCCAGCGGTTCTCCGGCCTTGCGCCAGGCTGTGAGCCCGCCGACGATCACGAACGTGTTGAATCCTTTTTCCCGCAGCAGATGCGCCACCCGGGCGCTGGTCGCTTCGCGCGCTCAAGTACAGTAGAGATAAATGTCCTTGTCCTTCGACAAGTTCTTCACTTCTTCCTCAAGATTATTGGGCTCGATGCGGATCGAGTTCTTGATTCGCGCGGAGCCCGAGTCGTAGTAGCCATGGCTGCGGACATCGACGATTAACACGCGGTCGGCATCCTCCGAAGCCAGCCGCCTCGCCAGTTCTTCCACCTGCACCCTCGGCACCACGCGATACATCTTATTCTTGCGGTATTGCACCACGCGGTAAATCGAGTACGCCACAATCGCGGTGACAACCACCGCTTCCATGGTTTCGCCGGCCGCGTGAAAGCCGCGAAAAATCGCCTTGAGAAAATCACGCGCCAAATATCCGACCGTAAGGTAAGTGGTCGCGTAGAGCGATGCTCCGGCTAAATCCAGTCGAAGAAACTGCCAGAAGCGCATCTTCATGCTGCCCGCCAGCGGCGCCGCCATGGTGTTGACGCCGGGAATAAACTTCGCGATCACCAGCGTGATTTTGCCGCGCTTGTAGAATGACTCCGCCGACCGCAGGATGCAGGTTTCCGGATTGATCGAAACCCGGCACAGAAAGCCGAGAAGCAGCCATCCCATGTAACGCCCCAGCCAGAACTGGACCGTGTCGCCCATCAGCAAAGCCGTCACGGCAACCAGCAAAACCGACGGTCCCCACAACACATGGGACGCAACCGCCGCGCCCGCCGCCACCAGCGCAATCGCCGCCGGGAAGGGAAGGCCGACGGCCTCGGCGAACAATAACGCAAAGGTCAGGACATATCCGTGCCCCGCCATCAGTTTCACCATGTCGGTCATAAGTAGTGTTGGATAGAGGAGAGCCGTGAAAAGGTTCAGTTTAACAATGCAGGAACGTGCGCCCGAGGATTCGACGTCGCGAAATTGTATTGAGGCACTGTCTCAGACTCTCCCGCGAAAGTTTGCCGATGGCTAATGACTAAGACCTGACAGGTGATAGCTGAGAGCTATTTCTCTCGCGCCACCACAAACTCCGGCGCCCACAGCAACGCCCGCTTAACCTCAGAGTCCGGAAATGTGCAGATCGCCTTGCGGGCCGATTCCGCATAGCGTGCCGCGCGATCATGCGCCGCCTCGATCGACCCGTATTTTCGCAGAATCTCAAGAATCTGCGCGTGCGTCACGCCGTTGAAGGCGCGATCGCGCAAAATGGTTTCGATCTTCGCCCGCTCCTCCGGAGTGCACGACTCCAGCGCGAGCACCACCGCCATCGTGACCTTGCCTTCGCGCAGGTCGCTGGCCACGGGCTTGCCCAGCACATCTTCCGACGCCGTAAGGTCCAGCACGTCGTCCACAATCTGGAACGCCATCCCCAGGTCGTGGCCGTAGCGTCCCAGCGCTTCCTCCTGCTCGGTCGTCGCCCCCCCCAGAATCGCCCCCAGGCGCATGCACACAGAAAACAGGCACGCCGTCTTGCGGTAGATCAAATCGAAATGCTCTTCCAGCGTGATCAGCTTGCCCAGCTTTTCCATCTGCAGCAGTTCGCCTTCCACCATCTGCTGCGTCAGCGCAATCAGCGTATCTAGGATGCGAAAGTTCCGTTCCTGTAAAGCGATCTTGAACGCCTGCATGTAAAGCCAGTCACCGGCCAGCACGCACTTCGAGTTGCCCCACTGCGTATTGGCCGCAGGACGCCCCCGCCGCGTTTTCGCCTCATCAATAATGTCGTCGTGCACCAGCGTCGCGGTATGAATAATCTCGACTACCGCGCCCAGTCGCACCGCCCCCCGCCCCTGATAATCGAGCAGTTTCGCCGAAAGCAGCAGCAGCGCCGGACGAATCCTCTTCCCTCCGCCCGCCCGCAAATACTCGCCAATCTCGGTGATGGCTTGCACGCCCGAGACCGTATCGTGCTCAAACTCCCGCTCCAGCGCGAGGAGATCCTCCCGCAGCAGTTCGAAAACTTCCTTCCCGTGAATGGTGGCCGAAGCGCTCAATCCTCTGTATTCCTTTGTGGCTAATTCTTTGCTTCAGTTCGTCCGGAAATTCGTAACCTGCACATCAATCCCAAAATCATGACCCCGCAGCATCGCAATAATTTCCTGCAGCGTGTCGCGATCTTTGCTGCTCACCCGCACCAGGTCTCCCTGAATCGAAGCCTGCGCTTTTTTCTTCGAGTCCTTCACCAGCTTCACAATTTCCCGCGCCTTTTCGATCGGGATCCCTTGCTGCATAGTGACGCGCCGTTTCGCCGTTCCGCCCGCCGATGGTTCCACCACGCCATAGGTCAGCCCCTTGAGCGGCACGCCGCGCTTCACGAGCTTCGCCTGCAGCACGTCGTTCACCGCCTTGAGCTTGTAATCGTCGGCGGAGTGCAGCACGATTCCGTCCTTATCGAGTTCGATGTTCGACTTCGAATCCTTCAGATCGAAGCGCTGATGAATCTCCTTCAGCGCCTGCTGGATGGCGTTCGACACTTCCGCCAGATCGATCTTGCTGACCACGTCGAAACTGTTATCGGGCATACATTTCTATTCTTTCTGAAAGGATGGAATCTTTAAGAGAGGTTACCAGAACCGCCGGGTCAACGCGCTGGAACTTTGCTTTCAGCCGTTTCAGCAATTTTGAAAAATTTGTAGAAATTCTCGGAGGTGCGTTCGCCCACTTCTTCCACCGACAGGCCCCGCAGTTCGCCCAACTTCCTTGCCGTCTCTTTCACGAACGCCGGCTCGTTCCGCTTCCCGCGGTGCGGCACCGGCGCCAGATACGGCGAGTCGGTCTCAATCAGCGTCCGCTCCAGCGGAACTTCCAGCGCCGCGTCGCGAATCTGCTGCGCCTTTGGGAACGTTACATTTCCTGCAAACGAAATCATGAATCCCACGTCGAGCGCCCGCTTAGCCTGCGCCCAGTTGCCGGTGAAGCAATGCAGAATCCCGCCAATCCCTTTCGGCGCCCACTGCTGATCGATCAGCCGCAGGCAATCTTCCCACGCGTCATCACTTCCGTCAGAAGGCCGGCAATGAATCACGATGGGCAGCTTCGCCCTCGCCGCCAATTCCATCTGCCGCGCGAACACTTCTTTCTGCACGTCGCGCGGCGAATGATCGTAGTGGTAGTCCAGCCCAATCTCACCCCAAGCAATCACCTTGGGATGACGCGCCAGCCGCTCCATGTTCAAATACGCGGCGTCATCCGCGAGCCGAGCCTCATGCGGATGAATCCCGAGTGTCGCGTACATGAATGAATACTGTTCCGCGAGCCGAATCCCGGAGTCGAGCGTGGGCGGGCCGTCCCCGTTGCCAATGGCGACCATCGTCTGCACTCCGGCTTCGCGGGCCCGCGCGATGACTTGCTCGCGATCGGAGTCGAACCGCTCTCCGTCGAGATGTGCGTGAGAATCGACGAACATATTGAGGCGTTTAGTTTACCTATGTCGCGTTGCTGAGATTTCGGCAAACGTCGACTCCGATTCAAAATACGCGACGAAGACCAGAGTCTCCGCATCACGTGCGTCGAGCTTCCAGTTAGCCGCTTCTCTGACGAAATCTGTCTTAGAAACAAGATCCTCGAACTTGCTCATGACTTCTGAGCAGGATCTGTTTGAAAAGTCTGACCATGGTTCATCATCGCGCCGACCAGCTGGATCGGCGCTGAGCCAATACATCTCGCAGATGCTGTCCGGCAAGCGAAATTGGAATTGGCCACCAATGCACGCAAAACCCAGCGATCTCGCTTTAGCTAACGCCTCGGGGAATGCTGAAATCGGCCAACCGTATTCGTTGCCTCTCAGGGAGGCTCCCTTAGCGATCGCAGGGGGCAGTAAGGAGTTCATCGAATTGAAACACAACCAAACGTCACTTCAACCTCGCCCCCACCGGCACATCCTCCAAAAACCCCGCCAGCACCGGCTTCCCGCCCTCAAGCGATGCCGCCACAATCATCCCATTCGACTCCAACCCTCGCATCTTCCGCGGAGCCAGGTTCGCTACAATCACCACTTTGCGCCCCACCAGAGTCTCGGGCGCATAAGCTTCCGCGATTCCGGCAAGTACCTGCCGCACCTCAGTCCCAATATCAATTTCCAACCGCAGCAACTTATCCGCCTTAGGAACCCGCTCCGCTACTCTCACTACGCCCACGCGCAGTTCGATCTTGGAAAAATCGTCGATCGAAATTTTCGCCGCCTCCGCGGGAACGGCCGGCGCCTGAACTGCCGGAGCAACGCTCGCTGGCGCAGCGGCGGCTTCCGGCTTAGCTTCCGTCGCTCCCGTATCTCTCTGCTGCTCTTCCATGTTCTGCATCCTTTCAATCGCACTCTTATCCGCGCGCGGAAAAACCGGAGACACTTCGCCGAGCTTCGTTCCCAACTGCAACTGCCCCCAGGTGAGCGTGTTCAAA
>JBEKDY010000078.1:0-16775 GCA_050014115.1 Candidatus Sulfotelmatobacter sp.
CCGCATTTCCGCAAAACTTCGTTTCGCGCGCGCGTGCCTGACCGTTATTGTTGCGGGTCTGACGAGCCAGCATTTACCTCCCGGGCCGCCGATGCCGGGGTTTCGGGCGCGTGCGCGGAAGGTTGTACCATGTTGCCGTGCATGAACTCGCGGAACGCGTTCTGGCCCACATCCGGCGGCGGGAACTGCTGGGGCCCGGGGATCGTGTCGGCGCGGCCGTGTCCGGCGGGATTGATTCGGTGGCGCTGTTGCGGCTGCTGCTGGAATTGCGGGGTGAGATCGGGATTGTGGTTTCTGTGGTTCACTTCGATCACAAGCTGCGCGGGGCTGAGTCGGAAGCGGACTTGGAGTTTGTCGCGAAGCTGGCTCGCGAGCATGGGTTGGAATTTTTCGTGGAGAGCGGAGATGTGGCGGCTTACGCGTCTGAAGAGCATGTCAGCCTAGAGGCGGCGGCGCGAGAGTTGCGGTATGGATTCTTTCGGCGGCTGTTGGGTTCGGGTGAGGAAAGAGAAAGTACCTCGGGGGCTGAAGCCCTCAATAACCTGGCTGATGATTGCAGCGCTGGAAGCCCTGCGCCACCGAAAAGTGGGCCTCAGGGGCTGAAGCCCGCGGCGGCAGTGAAGCTTCAGGGCACGACTGAAGTCGTGCCCTTCCCGAATCTTTCCGCCAGTTCGACTCTTTCCAGCCCAGCTCCTCCCAGCGCAACTGCGGCGAATCGTCTCACCGTGATTGCTACCGGGCACACGCTGGATGATCAGGCGGAGACGGTTTTGATGCGGGTGATTCGGGGCACGGGGGTGAGCGGGCTCGGTGGAATCTACGAACGAATTGTGGTGGAGGATGGGGATGGCGAGGCTTGCGGGGAAATCATCCGGCCGCTGCTCGGGTTTCGGCGGCGCGAGCTGGAAGATTATCTGAAAGAGACCCGGCAGGACTGGCGCGAGGACTCGACGAACGCGGATGACAAGTTTACGCGTAACCGGGTGCGGCAGATGGTGCTTCCGATGATTGAGCGGGAGTTCAATCCCGCGGTGGCGGAGAACCTGGCGGAGTTGGCGGCGATTGCGCGCGGCGAAGAGGATTACTGGGAGAACGAAGTTTCGGGATGGCTGGGGACGGTGGTGCAGTGGTCGGAGCCGGAGTGGAGCCGCAATGCCGGCGGCACGTCACTGGTGCAGATTCAGCTGGGCGCGGCTGAGCTGGATGCTGCTGGGCCGCGCGTTGCCGGGGCGCTGCGCGAAGGGGAAGATGAGCAGCCGGAGCCGGTTGCCATGGACGCTTCGGTCGACCGGCGGTGGTTGCTGGGTGAGCCGGTTGCGGTGCAGCGGCGGCTGGTGAAGGCGGTTGGGGAGTATGCGGAGATTCCGCTTGAGTTCAAGCATGTGGAAGAAATTTTACGATTTGCAGCGGAGTCTGGGAGCGATGGCAAGAAATTATCTCTGCCGCGGGGCTGGACTGTGCTGGTCGAGCCAGAGGCGCTGGTTTTTCTGGCTCCCGATCCGCGGCGGGAGGAGAACGCTTTTCGCGACGCTTCGCAAGACGTTGCTCGCAACATTCCCCAGAACGTCGCTCACGACTATGAATACGAGCTGAGGGTGCCGGGGCGGGTGCGAGTTCCGGAGATTGGGACGGTGATCGAAGCTTTGCGGGTCGAGGCTTTGTCGAGCGAAGCTTTGCGCGGCAAGGCCGCGGAGGCGGCGTATAATCCCGAGCATCTGCTCGATGGCGAGCTTTTGCGCGGGCCGCTG
The DNA here is from genome assembly GCA_050014115.1 of Candidatus Sulfotelmatobacter sp. Lineage (GTDB taxonomy): Bacteria > Acidobacteriota > Terriglobia > Terriglobales > Acidobacteriaceae > Sulfotelmatobacter. The sequence goes on from JBEKDY010000078.1 coordinate 1,749, forward strand.
CGGGTGCGGAACTGGCGCGCTGGAGACAGGTTCTGGCCGGCGCATACCAAGGCTCCGAAGAAGATGAAGGAACTGCTGCAGGAGCTTCATGTGGGACAACCGGAGCACGGGTTATGGCCGGTGGTGGTGAGGGGAGATGAGATTGTCTGGGCGCGCGGTTTCGCGGTTCCGGCGAAGTTTCGGGCGAAAGCTGGGAGCGCGGGGGTTTTGATTCGCGAGACGCAAGCGGGTGGCGAGGGTGTTTAGTTCAGAGGCGCGAAAGCGAAGCTCGACTGTGGTGGCCCTCGAGTCGGGTGGTGGCGGCAGGGGTCCCTTCGACTTCGCTCAGGGCAGGCTCTTCGCTTCGCTCTGGATGACAAGAGTTTCTGGCGCAGGGCGACAGAGCCCAGGATTGACAAGCTTATGAACGGATCGAAATCTGGCGGGGCACTGCGGCAGGTGATTACGTCCGAGCAAATACAGAAGCGCGTCAAGGAGTTGGGGCGGCAGATTTCGGACGACTACAAGGGACAGACGATTCAGGCGCTGGCGGTGCTTGAGAACAGTTTTATTTTTCTGGCGGATCTGGTACGGGCGCTCGATGTGCCCGTGGTGTGCCAGTTTATCAAGCCGAAATACACGCGGACGCAGGGCAGCAATGCCAGCGCCAGCGATGTGATGGAGATTTTCTTCAGCCACGAGCCGGACATCAGTGGGCAGCACATTCTGCTGGTGGAGGGGTTGGTGCATTCGGGAGTGACCAGCGAATTTCTGATGAGCGATTTGCGGGCGCGGGGAGCGGCTTCGGTGAAGCTGGTGACGCTGCTGGACCGGCAATCGGCGCGGCGGGTGCTGCTGCAGCCGGATTATTTCGGGTTTCTGGTGGATGAGACGTTTCTGGTGGGTTACGGGCTGGGGGCGGTGGAGCAGACGAACCGCAATTTGCCATACCTGGCGGCCGCAGGAGCATAGACCTTATCGATGGCTTTTCGCCGGCTTCTCGTCGAAGCGCCCGGTGAGGAGGGACGGTTGTGAATAAGTCTGTCAAGTCAGTTGTGTTTTGGGCGGTGATCGTTATTTCTGCGATGCTGCTTTTTCAGGTGGTCAAAGCGAAGCCCGCAGAGCAAGTCACTTCGGAAATCAGCTACTCGCAGTTCATGGCGGCGGTGGAGTCCGGCGACGTGGCCAGGGTGACAATTGCTGGGAACCGCATCCAAGGGCAGTATCGGAACAACAGCGCGTTCTGGCTGTTCGCACCAGCGAATCAATCGTTGTTCCTGGATTCGCTCCGAAACAAGGGCGTTGAGATTTGGTTCAAGGAATCCTCGGCGGAAGGCTTTTCTATGCAGCTGCTGGGAACTTGGGCTCCCTTGCTGCTGCTGGGGGCTCTTTGGTTTTTCATGATCCGGCAGATGCGGCGGAGGGCTGCGGGTGTGCCGGACAATGGCCCGCAGTAGGGGCGCCCCGGCTTCTGGCGGCAGGTAAGGGCGGAGCCAAGTTGAGTGGGGACAGGCAGTTAGGTGGTGCCTTTTTTTGGTGCCGGCTGTGGGGAAGGGTTCCGGCCGAGCTTCGCTCTGGCCGGGACAGCCGAGGCGGCTGTCTCTACATGGTAAAATGCAAGGAGCCGGCAATTAGCCGATCCGAAAGCTAGCGGAGTGGCATCTAATCAGGTTGGCGGGAGCCTTGGGCTGCTGCTGTACTCGGCCCTCATTCGTAGCATCGTGTTTCAGGCAGGAGTGACTCGGTGAACTCGACAGTGAAGACGGTGGTGTTCTGGGTGGTGATTGGGCTGTCTGCCCTGCTGTTGTGGCAGGTGATTAAACAAGGCCGCGACGGGCAAAAAGACAAAGAGATTCAGTTCACGCAGTTCATGAGCGACGTGGACCAGCAGGGGCACGTGCGCGAGTTGACAGTGGACGGGATGCAGGTGCACGGCAAGTACAGCGACGGGTCGTTGTTCCATACCGCGGCGCCGCTGACCTATTTCACGCCGGAAGTGCTGAAGAACCTGCACGAGCAGAAGGGGATCAACGTTACCTTCCGCGACATCAACAGCGGGAGCTGGTCGCTGCAACTGCTGGGGACGTGGGCTCCGCTGATTCTGCTGGGGGCGCTGTGGTTTTTCATGATCCGGCAGATGCAGACGGGCGGGAACAAGGCGTTGTCGTTTGGCAAGAGCCGGGCGCGGCTGCTTTCGATGCAGCAGAAGAAAGTCACGTTCAAAGACGTGGCGGGCGTGGAAGAAGCCAAGGAAGAGCTGAAAGAGATTATCGAGTTTCTGCGCGAGGCGCAGAAGTTCCAGAAGCTGGGCGGACGAATTCCCAAGGGCGTGCTGCTGGTGGGGCCTCCGGGAACGGGCAAGACTTTGCTGGCGCGGGCAGTGGCGGGCGAGGCGAACGTGCCGTTCTTCTCGATTTCGGGTTCTGATTTTGTGGAGATGTTTGTGGGCGTGGGCGCGAGCCGGGTGCGCGATCTGTTTGAGCAGGGCAAGAAGAATGCTCCCTGCATTATTTTTATCGACGAGATTGACGCGGTGGGGCGGCATCGCGGCGCTGGTTTAGGCGGCGGACACGATGAGCGCGAGCAGACTTTGAACCAGCTGCTGGTGGAGATGGACGGGTTCGAGTCGAATGAAGGCGTGATTCTGATGGCGGCGACGAACCGGCCGGATGTGCTGGATCCGGCGCTGCTGCGCCCGGGAAGATTTGACCGGCGGGTGGTGGTGAGCCGTCCGGATGTGCGGGGACGGGAAGAGATTCTGCGGGTGCATACGCGGAAAAAGCCTCTCGCGGAAGATGTCGATTTGCAGGTTCTGGCGCGGGGCACACCGGGGTTCTCAGGAGCTGATCTGGAGAACATGGTAAACGAGGCGGCATTGGCGGCGGCGCGGCAAAACCGCAAGGCTGTGCTGATGTATGACTTCGAAGTGGCCAAAGATAAAGTGCTGATGGGCGTGGAACGCAAGTCGATGATTCTTTCCGATGGGGAAAAGAAAGTCACGGCGTACCACGAAGCGGGGCACGCGCTGGTGGCGGCCAGGCTGCCGGGGTCTGATCCGGTGCACAAAGTCACAATTATTCCGCGCGGGATGGCGCTGGGCGTTACGCAGCAACTGCCCGTGGATGACCGGCACAACTACACCAAGGAATATCTGGAGACCGACATCGCGATTCTGATGGGCGGGCGGCTGGCGGAGGAATTATTCCTGAGCCAGATGAGTACCGGCGCGGGCAACGACATTGAGCGAGCCACGGAACTGGCGCGCAAGATGGTTTGCGAGTGGGGCATGAGCGACCTGGGTCCGCTGACGTTTGGCAAGAAGGAAGAGCAGATATTCCTGGGACGCGAGATTGCGCAGCATCGCGACTACAGCGAAGATACGGCGATCAAGATCGATGGAGAAGTGCGGAAGCTGGTGAGCAAGGGTTACGACACGGCGAAGCATATTCTCGATGAAAACCGCGAGACGCTGCAGAAGATTGCCAGCGCGCTGCTGGTGCGGGAAGTGCTGGATGCTTCAGAGATCGGGTTGCTGGTAGAGGGGAAAGAGCTTCCTCCGTTCAAGTCTCCGCCGAAGCCTGAGGATGGTGTGCAGCAGGTTTTGAAGCCGGAGCCGGGGCGGCCGGGGATTGCTAAGGGTGGAGAGAGTCCGGCTCGGGCTTAAGGGCAGTGGGCAGGGGCCAGGGATTAGTGGATAGTTTTTTGGGCGGCCTTGCGGCCGCCCTTTACTTTTGGGTTAGCGATTGACTGCGCTCATCATGTGCTCGGGATAGCGGGGACCGGAGGCTGCGTCGACGGGGAAAAATTCGTTGATGCGGCTGATTTCTTCGGCGGTTAGTTTCACATCGAACGCGGCTGTATTTTCTTCGAGATATTTACGGCGCTTGGTGCCGGGGATGGGAACTATGTCTTTTCCCTGCGCGAGGACCCAGGCTAGCGCTAATTGGGACGGTGTGCAGTTTTTCTTTTTCGCTAGTTCTTCCACGTGGTGCAGCAGATCGAGATTTTTCTGAAAGTTTTCGCCTTGAAAGCGGGGAGAGTTGCGACGGTAGTCGTCGGCGGCTAAGTCTTCGAAGCGCTGGAATTGTCCGGTGAGGAACCCGCGGCCGAGGGGGCTGTAGGCGACGAAGCCGATGCCGAGTTCGCGGCAGGTGCTGAGGATCTGGTCTTCGGGATCGCGCGTCCAGAGGGAGTATTCGGTTTGCAATGCGGTGATGGGGTGAACTTTGGCGGCGCGACGGAGGGTTTGCGGGCCGGCTTCGGAGAGTCCGAGATAACGGACTTTGCCTTCTTTCACGAGCTGGGCCATGGCTCCCACGGTTTCTTCGATGGGAGTGTTGGGGTCGACGCGATGCTGGTAGTAGAGGTCGATAGTGTTGACGCCGAGGCGCTTCAGGCTGCCTTCGCAGGATTGGCGGACGTATTCCGGCTTGCCACTTATGCCACGGACCATGGGGTTGGCGGGATCGCGGACGATGCCGAATTTTGTGGCCAGTATGAGTTGATCGCGTTTGCCTTTGATGGCGCGGGCGACGAGTTCTTCGTTCTTGTAGGGGCCGTAGACGTCGGCGGTGTCGAGGAAGTTGATGCCGAGTTCGAGAGCGCGGTGGATGGTGGCGATGGACTCGGCGTCGTCGCGTCCGCTGTAAAACTCCGACATGCCCATGCAGCCGAGGCCGAGGGCGGAAACTTTGGGGCCGGTGTGGCCGAGCTGGCGGGTTTCCATGATGAATTAATAGATGCGGATGAGCGGCTTCTGGGATGCAGAAACGTTTCCGATGCGGCGGGCGGCGATTCCGAGATCGCGGGCTTGGGAAATAAATCTTTCGCACGTGGTCTCGGAGATGGAGATGAGGAGTCCGCCGGCGGTTTGCGGATCGAAGAGCAAGGCTTTGAGGTCGGGACTGATTTCGGATTCGTAGCCGACCACGCATTCGGCGAAGTCGCGGTTGGCGTTGAGGCCGCCGGGGATGTAGCCCGCGCGAATGCATTCGAGCGCTCCTGGGAGGGCTTCGAGCTTATCTGAAAAAATTTCCAGCGAGACATTGCTTGCGAGGGCTAGCTCGCGGGCGTGGCCGATCAGGCCGAAGCCGGTTACGTCCGTCATGCCGTGAACTTCGAAGTCGGGAGCGTTGAAGCCGTGGGCGTTGTGGTTGTGGCCGACGATGAGCTCGGCGGCTTTCTTGTTGAGCGCGGTCATCGACTGGATTGCGGCATCGATCCAGGCTGGTTCCGCTTTGCCTCTCTTGATGGCGGTGGAGATCACGCCGGTGCCGAGGGGCTTGGTGAAGACCAGAGCGTCCCCTGCCTTGGCGCCGCTGTTGGCGAGAACTTTTCGGGGATGGACGAGGCCGGTGACGGCGTATCCGAATTTGGTTTCGTCGTCGCGAATGCTGTGGCCGCCGACTACGGTGCAGTTGGCTTCGATCATTTTCGAGAGGCCGCCGGCGAGGATGCGCTCGAGAATTTCGAGATCGGCTTTTTCGGGGAAGCACACCAGGGCGAGCGATGTGATGGGGCGGCTGCCCATGGCGTAGACGTCGCCGAGGGCGTTGGTGGCGGCGATCTGGCCGAAGGTGTAGGGATCGTCGACGACGGGAGTGAAGAAGTCGACCGTCTGGACGAGCGCTTGGTCGGGGGCGATTTGGTAGACTCCGGCGTCGTCGGCGTGATCGAAGCCGACCAGAACATTGGGGTCGTGTTGGCGGGGCAATTTTCCTAGCACTTTGTCGAGCGCGGCGGGGCTGAGTTTGGAGGCGCAGCCTCCGGCTTTGACGGAGGCGGTCAGGCGGAAGGAAGTGGGGTCGGGCATGGGGTTATTTTACCTACCCGGGGCTGAAGCCCGGCCTGATTTTGGAGCTTTACGCGGCGCTGAAGCGCCGCTCATCCACGGTGCTATAGGCATTACATCAATTTTTCCGGATGGGCGTGCTGCACGCAGCGTGACGGTGCCCGTCGACTTACACGGCGCTTCCTTCGCATCGTAGGGGTGTGGTCCACCTTCGGAACGTCTTTGCCGTGGCGCCCGGGCATTTGCGATGCCAGCACTGGCAAAGCCCTGGGCCAACCGGCCGGTAGGGGTCAGTTTGACGGCGTTTACCACTAAGGACACAAAGTCACACGACGGAAAACTCAGCCAGCAAGGCCCTTGGTGATACTTCGCGCTCTTTGTGGTACATGTCTTTTTGTCTTCCGTTTGTCTTCCGTCCTCGAACTGACACACTGCCGACGCCCAGGTGGTTTGACCCTCCTGAATCTGTTTACTAGACTGAAGGACTCAGCAGACTGGCAGAATCCTCGGGATGGCTGACATTGCTATGAAGCTCTCGGACGCGAGCCGTCAAGGCTCAACTGCGCTGGATACAGGTCAGCTTGTCGCCTCCATGTTCATTGGTTCCACTCTTATTGGTTGCACGGTTTCTGGCTCCGCTCAGGGATCATGATCAGCCGGCGTGAGTTCATCAGGCTCGCGATGGCTGCAGCGGCTGCTCGTCAAAGCGCCGCTGGCCTGGGATCCCCTGCAGTGGAGGAGATTTTTTCGGAACGGGCGAAAGAAGCGGGGATTGATTTTGTTCACTTCAACGGGATGTCGGGCGCCCGTTACTATCCGGAAGTGATGGGATCGGGCGTGGCGCTTTTCGATTATGACAATGATGGCGATCTCGATATCTTCCTGGTTCAGGGAGCGGAGCTGGGACCGAACGTTGGAGCGAACCTTGGATCGAACGCTGGACCGAAGAACGAAGCGAGGCAGAGCGTATTCCAGCCGCAGTTGCCGCTGCGTGGCCGGCTTTACCGCAACGATTCGATCCGGCACGCGGACGGCAGCTGCACGCTGAAGTTCGTGGATGTCACCGAGGAAAGCGGGATCAGGGCCAGCGGATATGGTATGGGCGTGGCGGCGGCAGACTTCAATAATGACGGCTGGGTCGACCTCTACATCACAAATTTTGGCCACAATCAAATGTGGCGGAACAACGGGAATGGCACATTTACGGAGGTCACGGCGGAAAGCGGCACAGATGTTCCGGGCTGGAGCACGAGTGCAGCCTTCGTCGATTATGACCGGGATGGCTGGTTAGATCTATTTGTCTGCAACTATGTGGACTTCCGGTTTACCAACCAGAAAAAGTGCCTGGCGCCCAGCGGAGCAGAGGACTATTGCGGACCACTGTCTTTTACTCCGCTGCCGAATCGCCTGTTCCGGAACCGGCGGGATGGCACGTTCGAAGACGTTTCTCTGCGCTCACAAATCGGCAGCGAGTTCCAGGGCGCGCTGGGGGTGGTTTGCGCCGATTTCAACGGCGATGGGTGGACGGATCTGTACGTGACCAATGACATGCGTCCCAACCAACTGTGGGTCAACCAGCGGGATGGAACGTTTAAGAACGAAGCGCTGGTCGCGGGTTGCGCGCTCAATCGCGATGGCGGGCCGCAATCCAGTATGGGGGTGGACGCTGGTGATCTGCTGGGGCGAGGGCTGGAAGATCTGGTGGTTTTAAATCTGGCCGGGCAATACGCCGACCTCTACGCCAATAACGGGAAGGGGTGGTTCGACGACAGGTCTTACGAATCCGGGATCGCATTAGCGACCCGTCGCTACACCGGATTCGGGCTGGGGATGTTCGACTACGATAACGATGGGTGGCTGGATCTGCTGATGGTGAATGGGTCGGTGACATTGATTGAGGAACAGGCGCGCAAGGGCAGCTTGTATCCGCTGGCTCAATCGAACCTTTTGTTTCATAACGACGGCAAGGGACAATTTGAGAATGTTACGAGCCGCGCGGGGGCTGCGTTTTCACTTCCGGAAGTGGGCCGGGGTGCAGCGTTCGGGGATATCGACAATGATGGAGATATCGATGTCGTGATCGTAAATAACAGCGGCCCGGCACGACTTCTGGTGAATAATGTCGGCCATCGGAAGCCGTGGATCGGATTCCGCATGGTGGGAGAGAAATATCACCGCGACATGCTGGGGACACGAGTGGCGGTTTTTCGCCGCAACGCTTCCACGCTTTGGCGGCGAGTGCACAGCGACGGGAGTTATTGCTCGTCGAGCGACCCGCGGATTCTGTTTGGATTGGGCGACGCGCCGGAAATCACCAAAGTGCAGGCTCATTGGGTAAGCGGGCGCGTGGAGGAATGGACGGGGCTTCCGCTGGGCAAATACACTACGCTCCGGGAAGGAAGCGGCACCGTAAAATCGGCGTCATCCTAATGAAGAATTTCCACTGGATCCTGGGGATGCTGCTTGCGGTAGCGCCGGCAAGAGTTGCGGCAAGTTCTTCCGCCGCGGCGCAGGAATCGCCGGAGCGATCGTCTGCCGGTAGATCTGCCGGCAAAGCGGATCTAGTGGAAATCCCGCGACCTGAGCTGGCGGGAGTGGACCAGCCGGTGCAGGAACAGATTCGAGCGGCGCAAGCGGCCTTGACGGCGGCCTTGGGCGGGTCCAAGTCTTCTTCTTCGAGGGCGGTCGAGAAAGCCAGAGCCTTTGGGAGCCTGGGCGAGATCTACCAGGCTTATGGCTTCGACGATGCCGCGCTGGCTTGCTACGCGAATGCCGCCAAGCTGGAGCCGCAGTCGTTTCGTTGGGAGTACTACGCCGGTTATCTTCACCAACGGAGCGGCGATACGGAGTCAGCCTTGCGCGAGTATCAGCGAGCAGTGACTCTGAAACCTGGCAACGCCAGCACCATGTTGCGGTTGGGGAATCTGGAATTGAGTGCCAATCATCTGGACTCGGCGAGGGCCTGGTTCGGAAAGGCGCTGGCGCTGCGGAATTCTTCGGCAGCCGCAGCTCTGACAGGGTTGGGCAAGGTTGCATTGATTGAGCAGAAATATCCCGCGGCCCTGAAATATTTCCAGGAAGCGTTGGCCCGAGAGCCGCAAGCGTCCAGCATCCATTACCAGCTGGCGATGACTTACCGCGGGTTGGGCGATCTCCGCCAAATGCAGGAAAACATGCAGGCACGAGGTGACGTAGAACCGACCATAGAAGATCCTTTATTGGATGATATTGGAGTGCTCAAGCAAGGCAAGGTGGGATTGCTGGAACGGGGCAGCGCCGCGATTCACGAAAAGCGGTTTGCCGACGCGATTTCCTCGTACCGGCAGATGATCAGCCTGTATCCCTCCGACCCGATTGCCCACATGTACCTGGGCGTGGCGCTGGCGAAGGCGGGGAAGAGCGGCGAGGCACTGGAGCAATACGCGGAGGCCGAACGGTTGGCCCCGGGCAGCGCCCCGGTTCAGTACAACATGGGGATCCTGCTGATCGACACGGGAAAAGAGGAAGAGGCGATTGCGCATTTCCGGGAAGCGATTCGACTGGATCCTGGACTCGCGGCGTCGCACTTTCAGCTGGCTAATCTTCTGATGCGCCACAAGAAGGATGAGGAGGCCGGGCGGGAGTATGGAATTGCGGCAACGCTGGAGCCGCAGAATGGATTCGCGCGGTTGATGCAGGCAATGGCGTCGGTACGCAGCGGCGCATACGCCCAGGCCCGTTCGCTCTTGGAGGACGCGTCCCTGGCGCTGCCCCGGGATCCTGACATCGCGAACGCTTTGGCGCGGTTGCTGGCCGCGGCACCGGACCCCGCCGTTCGCGACGAGCGTCGCGCTCTGCAAATCATCGAGTCGCTGGTACGAAGCGAGCAAGGAGACGGTTTTGAAGAGGGCGTCACTCTGGCCATGGCGCTGGCCGCGGCCGGTCAATTTCAGGAAGCCGCCGAGACGCAGCGAGCGATCATTCACCAGCTCGAAGAATCCAGGAAATTTGAACTGGCACGACTCCTGCGCCAGAATCTGGATCTGTATGAACATCAAAAGCCCTGCCGCAGGCCCTGGGCCAGCAATGACCCCATCTTTACTCCGGTTCCCAGCAATCTTCAGCTTTCGCTCGAAGTGACAGCATCGAAGTGACAAACGTGATGGTGCAGGCCTGTCATGACTGGGGCAACCTCGGTCGTGCTGCGCGAAAAGGTGGGCCGGCGCGCTTCTCTACGCAAAAAGATGCGGCGTAGCCGGTGAACAGGCACGCCGCCAGAGGAACCAGGCGTATGACCCTTGAGAGAGTCCGTTCTGGCTTCCTTCGCATCGGAATCAGCGTACGGAGTCGCCTGTTTGGATTCTGATCAGAATTGCTCACATCAGCGCCGGGGGCTGACGACAAGAAGCGGGTTGACCGAATTTAGAGCCTTCTGTGGCGGTCCGTCCTGTAGCGTTCCATCCTGCAGCGTTCCATCGAAGCTTCTCAGCCAAGGACTGTCAACCCACAACAAAAAGACCCGGCTGTTTGGTGGTTAGTTTTGCTCAGACGCACGGCGGAATCCGGCCTATCGTTTCTTTAGGGTGACGTTGATGCCCTACTGGTTCGAGTGGAGGTTCTATGTTAGGTATGGGTGTGGTGGGAACAATTATTGTGATTCTGGTGGTTGTGTGGCTGGTGCGTCGCGCGTGAAGCGATTCTCCTGACTGGAAGATTTCGACTTGTTGCAGTCTTGGTAGGGCCGGAGGTTTCGATCCGGCCCTTGACTGTTTTGGTCTACATGGCACGATGCCCTTTGTCAGGAGTCCACAACGTAGAGGCCTATTGCGCGGGCAGCATCTTGTCCCACCCTTCGAAAACCGCGAAGGGTGGGGCACCCTCAGTCGTGGTAATGCGCAAAAGGTGGGCGAGGCTCCCCCCTGGCACTGGCCCAGTCGAGTTTCACATCTGCACGTCTTTCACGTGGGTCGCGACGTACCACTTGTTTCCGAACGCGTCCTTCACTCCGGCATTGCGGTCGCCGTAGGGCTGGTCGGTTGGTTCCTGGAACGAGGTCGCGCCCGCCGCCAGCGCGCGCCGGTGCGCGGCGTCGCAATCCGGGACGTAGACGTAGAACATGGCTTCCATGGGCGCGTATTTGCCATGAGCCTCGCCCATTTCGACCACGGAGTCGCCCACGCGAACTACGGCGTGGTGCACGACGCCATCTGGCGATGCATACCTGGCCTCTTCTTGCGCCCCGAACGCGCGCTTCAGGAAGCTGATCACCGGCTCGGCCCGCAGCGGGTGCAGGTAGGGATTCACATTGTGCAGACCCTTGGGAAGGTAGCTCGCGCCCTTCGCCGTGGCGATGTACCAGTAGTTGCCCGCGGGATCTTGCACGCTGGCCGAGCGCTCGCCATATTCCTGGTCGCGAAGCTGGTCGATCAGCGTGGCACCCGCGGCCAGGGCTTTTGCGCACACTGCGTCGCAGTCTTCGACATAAACGTGCAGCGCGTTGGGCTGCAGCGTTCCGGGAAATTTTTTGCCCGAAATCCCGCCGCCCATCATCAGGACCGAATCGCCCAGCCGCACCTCGGCGTGCACGCCCGTCGGCATGACCGCGCGCAGCGTTTCCTCCGCTCCGAATGCCTGTTTGACGAATTCGAGCAACGCCAGACCATCGGCGGCAACCAGATATGGGGTCACCATGCGGAAGCCGTGCCGGATGGGATTCACCCGCTTCTCTGACTCTAGCCCGGGCATCTGCCCACCTTCAGGCCCCCTGGTGAGCCCCTTCATGCGGCGGTGCATTTCGTCGACGGACATTTCTTCCGTCATCGTGGAAATGTTCCAGGTATAGCCGAAGGGATCGATGAAGCTGCCCTCGCGGCGGCCGTAGAACTGGTCTCGAATCGGTCCGAGGGCTTTCATTCCGGCAGCCACGGCCCGCTTGGCGAAGGCATCCACGTCGGCCACAGAAAGCGACAACTGCACGGGCGAAGAGCCCAGCGTTTCCGCGCTCAAGCGTCCGCCATCCGGCCACTCTTCGGAGAGCAAGATCGACGAGTCGCCGATCGTGATCTCGGCGTGTGGGATGCTATCTCCGGTATCAAAGCGCATCAGTTCCTTTGCGCCAAGAGCTTGCTTGTAGAATTCGATCGCCTTCGCCGCATCGTTGAAAGTCAACCTTGGGGTAGCGGTTGTGCGTACGGCGATTACGGGTTCAGCAACGGTGGTCATATTTTTTCTCCCTTCAAGTTGTGACTTCAGTCGTGCTTTGAGTTGTGACTTGAAATTCTCGCGGGGCAGTTCGCGCAGGTTCGCGGCGAGGCGCACCAGTGGCTCGATTCCAGCCTCGACTTTGCCGATGTTGCCGTCGTTGCGGGACAGCATCGCCTCGACAGCATTGTTCAGCTGATCGATCTGCTTGAGCTCGACACTGCGCGCGTCCTTCTTCTGGCCGCCATTGCCCGGGTTCAGAGAGCGCTTAGGCATCGGCACCCTCCATGCGCGCCCGCAAAGTGGTCAGTGCGCGGAATTGCAGTTGCTTCACCGCGCCTTCGGTCTTGCGAATTTCCCGCGCGACTTCCTTGATGCTTTTTTCTTCCACGAAGCGCAGCACCACCACGCGCCGCTGTTCCGCCGGCAAAGTATCGACGAGCCGGAACAGCGTGGCCCGGCGTTCGACGTCTTTCATTTCCGCAGTGCTGGCCTGCGCCTCGGCCAGCTTCGCATCGTCTGTGACTTCGCGTCCCGCGCGCTGCCAGCGGTCGGAGATCAGATTCGCGGCGATGCGAAACAGCCACGCCGCGAACGGAATCCCGCGCCACTCGAATCGCTTCAAATTCGCCAGCGCGTGATGGAACACCTCGGCAGTCAGGTCCTCCGTTTCGGCGCGGTTTCCTACTCGCCGAACCACGTAGGCATACACACGCTCGAAGTGGTTTTCGTAAAGCTCGGCAAAGCGCGCGGGATCCTTCTGCGCTGCTTCGATTAGAAGCCGCTCATCCGCTTCTTGCCTCAGAGCCTTCAACCAGTTCTCCGTGCGGAGTAGTCTTACATCAAGGGTAACGGCGGGGAAGGGAAAAGGTTACGGGCCGGGAAAATAGAATCCGGATATTTCGAGGCGTTCCCTTTGGCGTTTCCTGCATCTATAATGTCGTGCGAGGTGAGCCATGGAAGCGATTAGTGGAGTGTTCAAAGCGCGAAAGAGCGCAGAGGATGCCGTAGAGGAACTGCGAAAGTCGGGCATTGCCGCGGACAAAATCACGCTGTTGACTCCCGGCACGGTGGATCAGGTCGATAAGGAAATGCAGTCCGTTCCGGTGGACAGCGCCGAGCAGCCCGGCATTGGGAAAGGACTGGGCGCGCTGGCAGGCGGCGGCGTCGGGATTGTCGGAGGTGCGTTTCTGGTGGCGCTGGTGCCCGGTGTGGGGCCGATTACGGCAGTGGGCATGCTGGGCGCCGCGATTCTGGGCGCCGCAGGCGCCACGATTGGCGCGACTGTCGGTAATACGCTCGAGAAATCCACGACTACGGGACTTCCGGAAGATGAAATTTTTGTTTATGAAGATGCACTGCGCCAGGGCCGGAGTGTGGTGATTGTGATGGCGGAGAATAGCGAATCGGCGACGCTGGTCCGCGACCAGCTGAAAATGCACGGGGCGGAATCGGTGGACGCGGCTCGCGAGCAATGGTGGCTTGGCTTGCGCAACTCCGAAGAGGGCCACTACACAAAATCGGGCAAGAGCTTTACGGAGGATGAAAAATATTATCGCCTCGGCTTTGAGGCCGCGCTGCACGCGAAAAGGCGGTGCGTGGAATTCGACCAGGCCTCCGGCCAGATGAACGCCGCGCTCGAAGATGCGCAGCGGCAGCATCCCGGCGTGCAACTGGAAGAAGCCTTTACGCGTGGCTACCAGCGCGGGCGCGATCACTATCAACAGCGCTGCAATGAAGCCGGGAAAGCTGCGTAAAGGACAAGATCTGACCGAGCTGCGGGAAACGACTACGCGTAGTAAAGCCGCTGCAATTCCTGCATCACCTTCGCCGACACCGCTTCCAGATCACGCATGGTCATGCCCGCGGTTGAGATGGGCTCGCCGACGCGCATCTCCAGCGGACGGCATTTGATGTGGTAGGTGTTCATGGGCAGGAGTTCGTAAGTACCGACCAGCGCCACGGGGATAATATCTACCTGCGCTTTGATCGCCAGAAAAAACGCGCCCGGTAGAAACGGCTTGATGTCGCCATCGGGAGTGCGGCCACCTTCGGGGAAAATTACCAGCGGCATGCCTGCCTTCAAACTCTTCACCGCCGAGCGAATTGCCGCAATCGAATTGGTGGGTTTCTGCTGATCGATGCACACCTGCCCCGAACGCCGCAGCTGCCAGCCCACAATCGGATACGCCAGCAATTCTTTTTTAAACACGATACGAAACTGAAAGGGCAGGTTCACGTACAGCACAGGAATGTCGAGCGCTGAAGCGTGGTTCAGGGCGTAGACGTGCGCTTTCGTCGTATCGATCTTGTCGAGGCCGGTAACCTTCACCGGCGACAGAATCGTCTTCATGATCAGCCACGACCAGGTCCGCGAAAACCAGTGCAGGCGGCGTCCGGTGCGGTCGAACATTCCGCCGGGCAAGGCAATCACTCCCATGGCCAGCGTATAGAACCAGATAAGAGTATTGAGAATAAAATACGATCGCAGGCGGCTCAGCCAGCCGTGACGCATCCCAGGAATCGCATGTGGGGTCGGATGCAGGGGCGCGGTGCCGGCGGGTTCAGCCTGTAGTGGCTCGATTTGCGACTGTTCAACGCGCTGCTGTTCGACTTGCCTTCTTTCAATCTGATCGACCGATGAATTCACTTCGTGCACACTCCCATTCTAGGGGAAAACTTCCAGTTCGACGAACCTTCGGCTCGACGAAGCCTCAGGTTCGCGCTCCCAGCACCTGCATTGCCTCGCCCACAAGATAAATCGATCCCGTCACCACGATCACCGTCCTGGGTGTTGCCTCAGCCCACTTGCGCGCCTGGTCCAAGGCCGAGGCGGTATCAGCGGCCAGCGCGATTTCCGTTCCCGTCCGCGCGCCGGCTTGCTGAATTTCTTCCGGCGTCGCCGATCGCGGATTCTCCGCCCGCGTGGCGATCACCAACTCGGCCAGGGGAAAAAGAATCTCTGTCATCTCCGAGATTGCCTTGTCGCGCATCGCTCCGAAAACAAAAAGCAGCGGACGGTCCGCATAGCGCTCCGAAAGGGCAGAACGCAGCGCCCACGCTCCCGCGGGATTGTG
>JBEKDY010000079.1:0-16690 GCA_050014115.1 Candidatus Sulfotelmatobacter sp.
CGGTTCCTCCTGGCCGCGTCGGCAAAAGATCAAATCGCAAGACGCGGATTTCTAAGGCGTGGAGTTCAAGCACCTGATGTTACGAATTCAGCAGTCCACAGACAAGCACCACACTTGGTTCCAAGTCGAAGCCCGAAGCCCGTTTTTCACTCCCCCATCACTTTCACGATCACGCGCTTGTCCCGCTGCCCATCAAACTCTGCATAGAAAATGCGCTGCCATGTGCCCAAGTCGAGCTTGCCCGCCGTGATGGGCACGATCACCTCATGGTGAATCAGCAGCGCCTTCAGATGCGAGTCTCCATTGTCCTCGCCTGTTTCGTGATGTTTGTAGTCTTTGCGAAACGGCGCCAGATGTTCCAGCCACTCGTCAATATCGTCGATCAACCCGCTCTCGTTGTCGTTGACGTAAATGCCAGCCGTGATGTGCATGGCCGAAACCAGCACCATGCCCTCTTTCACGCCACTCTTGCGCACGATCTCCTCCACCTGCGGTGTGAGGTGAACATACGCGCGATGGGTTTTCGTGTGAAACTTCAGGTATTCGGTAAACACTCTCATTCTGGTACCTCGGAATTTCTCGGGTGCAGCACGATTCTATCTTGCGCTGACTGTAGAGATATCCCGCAAGTTCTCTAGATGAGATGAGAGTAAGGAACAAAGTAAAAAAGGGCTGCGCGTGAAATCTACCGCATGGTTTCTTCGATTTCCGAAATCCATCCGGGACGCTTCAGTACCTCGCGCGGCTTGGGGCCGTCTGCGGCGCCGACAATTCCGTCTTGCTCCATGAGATCGATAAGATGTGCGGCGCGTCCGTAGCCGATCCGCAGCCGACGCTGCAACAGGGACGTGGAAGCCTTGCCAAACTCCACCACCAGCCGCACGGCGTCTTGATACAGAGGATCGTCTTCGGGTTCGCCGTCCACCCCGGGCTCTCCGCCAGCTGCGGCCGTCGCAGCGTCCCGTTCTTCCTTGGGCACTTCCAGGAACTGCTGCTGATATTCCGCCGTGCCCTGGGCCTTCCAGAATTCGACAACCGCGGCGATTTCTTTCTCTGTCACAAACGGCGCATGCAGACGATGCACGCGCGCCGAACCCGATGGCAGATACAGCATGTCGCCTTTGCCGAGCAAGGCTTCCGCGCCATTGGCGTCGAGAATGGTCCGCGAATCCACTTTCGTCGCCACGCGGAACGATACACGGGCAGGGAAGTTCGCCTTGATCAGTCCCGTAATCACATCCACCGAAGGCCGCTGTGTCGCCAGCACCAGATGAATGCCCACCGCGCGCGCCATTTGCGCCAGACGCGTGATGGATTCTTCCACGTTGCTCGAATCGAGCATCATCAAGTCAGCCAGTTCATCAATGATGATGACGATGTAGGGGATCGGCTTCTCGTCGGAGTCTTCTTCAAACAAGCTCGGCGTATCGCCGCGATCGAACAGCCGGTTGTATTGATCGATGTTGCGCACGCCGCGCGCAGCCAGCAGCTTCAGCCGCCGCTCCATCTCACGCACGGCGTTGCGGAGGGCATTCGCCGCCAGCTTGGGCTCCGTAATAATCGGCGTATAAAGATGCGGAACGCCTTCATAATTCCCCAACTCCAGCCGCTTCGGGTCCACCAGAATCAAGCGCACCTGATCGGGCGTGGCTTTGTACAGAATCGACATGATCATGGCGTTGATGGCCACGCTCTTGCCGGCGCCCGTTGAACCGGCAATCAGCAAGTGCGGCATGCCCGCCAGGTCGGCGGTGACGATGCGTCCGTTGATGTCCTTGCCCATCGCAATCGTCATCTTCGACTTCGATCCCATGAACTCTTGCGACTCGATGTTTTCCCGCAGCCAGATGATTTCGCGTTCGCGGTTCGGTACCTGGATGCCGACCGTGCTCTTTCCGGCCATGCGCTCGATCAGAATGCTCTCGGCTTTCAGCGCCAGGCACAGATCGTCGCAAAGATTGGTGATGCGGCTGTACTTGATTCCAGCTTCCGGCTTGAATTCAAACGTGGTAACGACCGGACCAGGATTGATTTGCGTGATCTGGCCGTGAATTTCGAACTCCGCGTATTTCTCGGTCAGCACCTGGGCGAGAAGTTTGAGTTCGTCCGCGTCCACAGCCTGCTGCTCATCGGGACGCTGCAGCAAACTGCTCGACGGCAGCTTATAGCCGCCCGCGATCCGCGGCATCGTGGTCTTGGCATGGTGTCCGTTATCGGCACGCTCCTTGACTTCAGGATCCGTCAGTCCGGTTGTGGCGCCGTCAGCCGACGTATCTTCAGCAAAAGACTCCGCCAAAATTCCACCGGTCGCCGTCGCAGACTCGGCTCGGTCTCCGCGCTCCTCAGCCATCATGCGCTCAATGCCGGTGCGTCGACTTTCGGTAGCCGCAGCAGTTTGTGCCGCCGGCAGCGGCCGCGACTGAATCAGCTGCGTCTTCACGATCGGCTTGGAAATTCGCCGCTTGTCCAGTTCCTTCTGCTGCCGCCGCTTGGCGCGTTCTTCCCGCCAATCCTGGTACCGGTTCCACAGAGCCGTGACGAACGCAAACCGCGTGGGAGCCCACGTCCGCAGCGAGGAGAACGAAAACGCCGTCGAAAGATAAAGCGCAACCGCCAGCACCGTGGCGCACAAAATGTATGCGCCGACCAGGTTGACGTAATGGATCATGAAATCGCCCAGCACGCGGCCCAGCAAGCCTTCAATCGGAATCACGCCCAGCCAGCGCAAATGTCCCGGCAGCAGCGCCAGAAACGCGGGAATGAACATGACCAGCCAGATTCCGCCGAGAGTCTTGGCCATTGGGGACTGAATCGGCCGCGAGCGAAACCACCTTGATCCCAGGAGAGCTGGAAAAACTGGCAGCAGAAATGCTCCAATGCCGAAGAACTGCAGCACCAGATCGGAGATTGAGGCTCCGACCACGCCAATCCAGTTGCGGGCCGCATGCGCGCCGGTGAGCACCGAGGCGCTGTTCAGCGAAGGGTCAAGCGGAGAATACGAAACCAGCGCAAGGAAGAGGAGGAGCGCGGAGACGCACATCAGGAAGCCGGTCAGCTCATTGAGCCGCCGGTTGGCAGTCGGGACAAAAATGCTTGCCAGAAACCCCATGTGGACCGGATTCGCACACCAAAACTGCATCTACCTTTGGTGCACTTCCATCGGCCAGAGCCTCTCTATTATGCCAAGAACCGGGGCGTCGCACAATCCTGGAAATGGGTCGTAGTATCCAGTTGGCTTCCCGCCGGATTCCCGCCCCCGACGGCGTGTTTGAGCGGCAGCTTTCTCTAAGGAATGCGCTGGACGGTCATCTCCGCGAATCATTCTCCCCGCTCATTGCAGATGCCAGACGAACGCCAGCGCGATCACCACCACGCCGAGAAGGATGCGGTACACAATAAAAATTCGCAGGCTGTTCGACTGAAGATAGCGGACGAGCCAGGCAATCGCGGCATAGCCCACAATGGCAGAAATGAGAATCCCCACCAGAAATGGCGTATGCATTCCGGCAGGCAAGCCTTCTTTGCGGAGTTCATGGGCCTTGACTAACGCGGCGCCGGCGATAATCGGCGTCGAGAGCAGAAAGCTAAATCGCACGGCAGCTTCACGCGTCATATTGCGGAACAAGCCGGCGGTAATGGTCGAACCGGAACGCGAAACTCCAGGAATCAGAGCAGCGGCTTGAGCAATGCCCACGACCAAAGCATCCACCAGAGAAATACGAGTCAGCGGTTTTTCCATGCTGCTGACCTTTTCCCCAAGCCACATAAAAAGTGCAACCACAATGAGCGCCGCTGCGATCAACACAATGTGCTCGCGGAAATAATCTTCAGCGGAATGTTCCAGTAACTTCCCCGCAATCGCTCCTGGAATGGTGGCTGCCGCCAGGAACCAGAGCAACAGCCGTTCCTCTTTCTGTTCCTCCGCGGTGAGATCCACATCGGAGCCGCCAGCTTCGGAGAAGCGAACCACTTTCCCTCCGAACGCGGCGCGCACGATCTGAAACCACGTTCGCCGGAAGTAGAACAGCACAGAGAGCAAAGTGCCGAAGTGAAGAGCAACGTCGAAAGTAAGTTCGTGGGCAGGCGAAAGCTCGTTCCAGCCCAGCAATCGCCTCACGATGATCAAGTGGGCAGAACTGGAAACGGGAATGAACTCCGCGAAGCCCTGCACGATGGCAAGAACAATAGCTTGATAGATTGGCAAATTTTAGTCCGCCGTATTTCCGTAGGTTGGCACGCCCTGTTGAATGTAGAAGACGAGGCGCTGTGCGCGCAATGCCCAATCGCTGGCCCCGTAGTCGTTCACAATCTTTTGCGCCAGCGCGAGCGCGCGAGTTTTGGATTCTTCTGATTTCTTCAGATTAGGCTCGGTCTTATAAATCTCAATCAGCGCGGCTCGCCGCGATGCCGCGTCATACAAGGCCTCAGGCGCGGACGGGGATTGAGAATGCTCGCCGGCGTACTTCTCATACATCTCGGCTTCCTTATCGGGGCACTTGGAAGCGCCTTCCCAGTCTCCGCAGAGTTTGTTTTCGAGTAAACGAAACGCGGCCAGGTCGGCCCATTTCGTGCCCGGAAATTTTTTGATGACCAGCTTCATCCATTGCTCATCGATCTGCCCGCGCATGTACGCTTCCCGCTGGCGCGCGGAGGGACGAGTCATCACATCAGCGCGTTCCATCTGCCAGCGAATGTCGGCGGAGCGGTACAGCCCCTCGGCCGCCAGGGGAGAATTTGGGAACAAGTCATAAACGCGATAGTAGAGACGCATTGCGTCCTGCGCGGCATTGCGGCGCCCCAGCCGTCGGCTGGCCTGATCTTCGGAGTCTGCGGCCTCGCCGAAAATAATTTTGTCCCCATTGGGATTTGACATTTCGACCAGGGCCCTGCTTTGCACCCAACCAGTAATGATCTTGCCCTCGGCTTCTTCCTCAGTATCGGCGTCCTTCTTAGGCTCGACCAGAATTGCTTCTACATGCGTCCAGTCGCGGCTGCTGTCGAGGATCACTAACTCGTGGCCGCGCTCGGCCTGGCCGAGCTTGGCCGCGTCATTGGCGGGCGCGACCCGAATGGTTTCGTCATGCACCAGCGTGCCGCGCGGGTTGCCAGCGAAGGCAATGTTCGGAAACCAAAGCGAAATCTCAACAACGAAAGTCGCGGCGAGAAGGATGAATCGCAGTTTCATAGTTAGATTATTGGCCCTATGAACTTAGGTTGCAACATCTCACACCGCCAGGGTCGCGGGACGCTGCGCTCAGCGACACAGGATAGAGCTGTCACTGGCGAATCTCTTCCAGCATGCTCGGCTCGATGTTGCCACCCGAGATGATTGCGACGTTGATTGTTGTCTGCGGCAACTCGGCGCGGTGAAAAACGAATCCCGCGACGGCGACCGCACCGCTGGGCTCGGCGACGGTGGCTGGGTTGGCAGCGAGCAACTTCATGGCTTGGCGAATCTCGCCCTCGGTCACGGTGATGATGTCGTCGACGAAGCGCTGGATGTGTTCGAAGTTGATGGGGCCCACGCTCTGAGTGCGCAATCCGTCGGCGAGGGTGCGGGAAACCTGCTCGGCGGGCAACTGGACGATTTTTCCCGCACGCAAACTGGCTTGAGCGTCGGCGGCCAGCGCGGGTTCGACTCCGATCACCTTCACTGCGGGCTTGCTCAACTTGATCGCCGCGGCCACTCCGCTGATCATGCCTCCCCCGCCGACCGGAACCAGAACGGCTTCCACGTCGGGCATATCTTCGAGAATCTCGAGTCCCATGGTGCCCTGGCCGGCGATGATGTGCTTGTCGTTGTAGGGAGGCACGATCACGTAACCGTGCTCGGCGGCCAGTTCCTCGGCTTTGGTTTTGCGTTCGTCGCTGCCCGGCCCTACTAATACGATTTCCGCACCGAGGGACGCCGTTGCCAGCCGTTTGATGGCGGGGGCGTTGTTGGGCATGACAATCACGGCCTTCACTCCCAGCGCCCGCGCGGCGTAAGCCACCCCCTGCGCGTGATTGCCGCTGGAGTAAGAGATGACGCCACGCTTGCGATCTTCTTCTGGCAGGAATGCGATCTTGTTATAAGCTCCGCGGAGCTTGAACGCGCCGATGGGCTGCTGGTTTTCCGGCTTGAGGAAGAGGTGGCGCGGGTCGGGGTCGGAGAGCTTGAACTCGATCAGGCGCGTGTGGATGGTGATGCCTTTGAGGCGGGCTTGCGCGGCGCGGATGTCGTTGAGGGTAATCATGGGGAGAGGTTTTAGTGTGCCATGTAATCCCGTATGCCGTCGAGATCTGCAAACGATTCTGGCGGGGGAGCGTAGACATGGCTCTTGCCGGGCTTCGCCCTGGCCGGACCGCCGAGGCCGCCGTCACCCGATGGGTTGATCAGACTTCCAGAATCACGGGCATGATGAGCGGGCGTCGCTGCGTCTGCCTCGAGATATAGCGCTTCAGGTCGGTGCGGATTTTTTCTTTGATCACGCCGTAGTCTGCTTTTTCTTCGTCGCTCGACTGATCGAGCGTATCCATCACGATCTGGCGAGCACCCTCGAGTAAGCCATCTTCGCCGGGATTGAACCCACGGGTGACGATCTCAGGCGAAGTCTCAATGCGGCCGGTGAGTTTGTGGATGGCGATGATGGGCAACACGATGCCATCTTCGCTGAGGTGACGGCGATCTTTGATGATCAAGTCCTCGACCACATCGGTGCGGTTGCCGGAATCGATGCAGACGCGGCCGATGTTCACGCGTCCGGCCTTGCGCGCGCCGAGTTCGTCGAACTCGAGAACGTCGCCGCTCTCGATCAGCATTACTTTGCCCACGGAGCCGTGCATGGCTCCAGCCATCTCGGCATGCAGCTTCAGTTGCCGGTATTCGCCGTGGATGGGAATGAAATAGCGCGGTTTGACCAGGTTGATAATCAGCTTTAACTCATCCTGGCTGGCGTGGCCGCTGACGTGGACCGGCGGATAGGTGCCGTCGTCATAAATAACATAGGCTTCGCGGCGGAAAAGATGATCGATCATGCGGTAGATCGTTTTCTCGTTGCCGGGGATGATTCGCGACGAGAGGACGACGGTATCGCCTTTCTCGATTTTCGCGTGCTTGTGATTGTCGACCGCGGCGCGCGAAAGCGCGGACATAGGCTCGCCCTGGGTTCCGCTGATGAGCACGCAGACTTTTTCCGGAGGAAAATTCTTCATCTCGCCCGGATTGATCACCAAGCCTTCGGGAATTTCAATGTAGCCGAGGTCCTCGGCAATCTCCGATGAATTGTTCATGGAGCGACCGATGAAGGCGATTTTGCGTCCGTGCGTATGTGCCAGCTCGACGGCCAGCTTGATGCGATGAATCGACGAAGAGAAGCACGAAATGAACAGTCGCCGCTGCGTGTGCGCGAATATCTCGTCAAACTTGCGGCGTACCGCCCGTTCACTCGGCGTGTACCCTTTGCGCTCCACGTTGGTGGAATCCTGAAACAGAGCCAGCACGCCGTTCTTTCCGTATTCGGCGAAAGAGTGTAAGTCGAAAAGTTTATTGTCAGTCGGCGTGGGGTCGACTTTGAAGTCGCCGGTGTGAATGATGACGCCGAGCGGGGTATGAATCGCCAGCGCGACACAATCCACCAGGCTGTGCGTCACGTGGATGGGATGAACGGTGAACGCGCCCACCTTGAAGCGCTCATTGGGGCGCATCTCGCGCAGGTCGGCATCCTCGAGCAGACCGTGTTCGTCGAGTTTGTCTTCGACATAAGCAAGAGTGAACTCCGTGCCCCACACGGGAACTTTGAGCTCGGCAAGAAACCAGGGCAGCGCGCCGATGTGATCTTCGTGGCCGTGGGTAAGGATGATGCCCCGCACCTTCTGGCGGTTTTCGACGAGATAAGAAATATCGGGGACGACGATATCGACGCCAAGCAATTCGGCCTCGGGGAACATCAGGCCCGCGTCGATGACGATGATGTCATCGCCAAAGCGAACGGCCATGCAGTTCATGCCGAACTCGCCCAGCCCGCCGAGGGGGATGACTTGCAGTTTTCCAGTTGGCATTGAAAGTAACAATGATGCTAGCACAGGCGCGCAGAGTTTCGAGCAGAGAGTACCGCGTGACGAGTTGCGAGTCTGAGCAGTCGCGGACCGGAATGGAACTTGGCATCTCTGTTCGTTGGCGGCCCGTAGAAATCGGAGAACGAAAGCCTGCTCCTCAATGGCTTTCTGGCCCTGCGTGCGGTAAGGTTGAAGCAATGCCCGAGGACAACAAATCCTGGCTGCGGCGACGCGTTGAGGACGGCCTGATCAAAGGGCTCACCCGCGCTTACTCGACCGTGCAGGTGAATCCCGACAAATTCCTGTTGCAGTTGCGCACCGCCTACCGATTGCCCATCAGCGGGTATCACGGTGTGTATTCCCTGGATGTTCGTGAACTTGACGTGGTGGCCGACGAGATCATCCGCAGCGGAATGAAAGTGGCCGCAGTCGAAGGCGCCGGGTTCGGGCTGGGCGGATTGATCACAATCGTGCCTGACCTCGGAATACTTTCGGCGATTACTATGCGCACCATCCAGAAGTTGAGCCTGGTCTATGGCTTTCAATTCAATACCGACGGGGAGATCGCCGAGTTGTGGATTGCGGCGGCCAGCGCGGCCGGGGTTGATGTGGGGCGCGAGTTGCTGGAGAAGGAAGTGGTGAACAAATTCGTACCCAAAGTGATTCAGCGGATCGCGGCCACGGCGAGCGGAGAAATTGTAGAAAAGTGGGCAGGACGGGTCATCCCACTCCTCAGTTCGGCGATCGGAGCGGCTTTGAATTACTGGTTTGTGCGGGCGTGGGGAGCGCGCGCCAAGGCGCACTTTCGGCAGCGGTATCTGCTGGTACGCGAGAAAGCGCGCCAGACCATGCTGGCATCGCCGAGTCCGGCGCGCCTTCCAACGACCACGGGCTAGTTGTCCTCGCGGGACTCTTGCTAACGCTGCGGGCGCATCACACGCCTAACCGCGACTGTTGTCGATCCTTCGCTGTGATAAAAAAACAGGTGATGCCAATTTTTCACTGCTCGGCGATTCTCTTTGATCTGGATGGCGTTCTGGTGGATTCCACACGTTCCGTGGAGCGGCACTGGCGCGCTTGGGCCCAACTGAAAGGCATGGACGCGGAAAAAGTCATGGAAATCGCTCATGGCGTTCGTGCAATTGAAGTCATCCAGCAGGTGGCCCCGCATCTCGACGCTGCTGCCGAGGTGCGAGAAATCGAGGCCCGCGAGGTGGACGATCGGGATGGTGTTGCTGCCATGCCAGGTGCAGCTGAACTCCTAAGCTCGCTTCCCGACCGGCGCTGGGGAGTGGTGACGTCCGGGACGCGGCACCTGGCCACTGGACGCTTGCGGTTGATGGGTTTGCCGGTTCCAGGAGTTCTGGTCACCGCCGATGATGTATCCCATGGAAAGCCTCACCCTGAGCCGTATTTGAAGGGTGCCGAGTTGCTCGGCGTGAGGCCCGCTGATTGTCTTGTGATTGAAGACGCGCCCGCGGGAATTCAGTCAGCGCGAGCGGGCGGCATGAAAGTAGTGGGAATTACGAGCACCTATGCTGCGGCAGCGATGGCGCACGCCGATGCGGTGATCGGGAAACTTGCCTCGATTCACGTCGCATTGACTGGAACGGGGAAGTTAACCGTCAGCATTCGATAGTGGCACTCACTTACCGGTCCGCGCATCCCACACCGGTTTGCCCTTGTCGTCACGGAACAAAAGTGTGTCCGAGCCCTTCACCAGTTCTCGTGCGAGGATCACGTCCGCGGTGTCCTGCTTCACCTTTGATCCCGTGACGGCAATCTGGTCACCTTTCGTGAAACTGATGCCCATCTCCTCCTCAAACGGTTTGGGGCACAAATAAATGTGGGAGCTGTCGTCGCCGGTCTTGATGACCAGTTCCGTGAAATCCTTTCTGGTTCCGACCGACAACAGATTCACGGTTTCGACCACACCTTTGATCTTCGTCTCCGTGTGCAGGTCATACTTGGGCAGGCCGCCATCGTCCAGTGGGGCTTTTTGCGCGAGCCCCGAGCTCACACACAAGAGAACAAACAACGGGATCCGGAAGATTACGGCACCAGTTTTTCGCGGCAGTAGGGAAATTTCCGAACTGAGTAGCATGGCATCTCCTCATGGCTTGCGGAAAACCAATGCGGAGGCCGAGGTGCTTCTCTATCTGCGCCACTGCCCCGAGAAGGATCTGCATCGGTTCCCGGGTCGCCTGACAGATTTCACCAGCGATAGCGACAACGATAAGGCCGTTCTACCCAGTTGCGTTTAGAAGGACGGGAGAATGGTACACCCTGGGGGCTGTCCGGTATCTACAAAATCGATTATTCGAGGGTTGACCCAGTCCAGTAACCGGTGAGCCTACAGTGAAAGGTTTGCGGCGCGAGCTGCGCTGTCTCTATCGAAGCCAATCTTCGAGTTCAATCCCGCGGTCGGTTTTCTCGTCGCGATACTTTACGATCACCGGAGTATAGAGCGAAAGATTCCAATCTGCGGCGGCACCTTTTTTCACCGCGCGCGATCCGGGCACAACGACTGCACCTTCGGGAACCTCGAGCGGCGTGTCGGCGGTAGCGCGGTAAACTTCACCACGCACCAGGTCGTACAACGGAGTGGAACGAGTCAGGATAGTCCCTGCGCCCAGCACCGCCCGCGCCCGCACCAGAGTGCCCTCGTAGACGCCACAATTGCCGCCGACCAGCACGTCATCTTCGATGATGACAGGGGCCGCGTTCACCGGTTCGAGCACACCGCCGATCTGCGCCGCGGCGCTTAGATGCACTCGTTTTCCGATCTGCGCGCACGACCCCACCAGAGCGTGCGAATCGATCATCGTGCCTTCGTCCACGTAAGCCCCCGCGTTGATGAACATGGGTGGCATGCAGATGACCGACGGCGCGACATAAGCTCCGGCGCGCACCGACGATCCTCCTGGAACCACGCGCACCCGGTCGGCGACTGAAAATTTACGGGCAGGGAAGGTGTCCTTATCGACGAATGAAAGGCAGGCGCCACCGCCCATCTCCGTGAGTTCTCCGAGGAGGAAGCCTAGCAGAATACCTTGCTTGGCCCAGGCATTGACAATCCACTGACCGTCGATTTTCTCCGCGGCGCGGATTGTGCCAGCCGTCAATGCGTCGCGAAATTCGAGGAACACGCGGCGCGCGTCGGGATCGCGTTCGAGTTCACCGGCAGCGAGGCGCTCGATGGAAGATTGCAGCGAAGACATGCGGGGAAAGTATATAGGGAATCGAAGAAGTCAGAGGTTAGAAGTAAGACTGCAGAAGCAAGAAGTCAAAATGCAGAAGTAAGAAACCGGAGTCGGGGTGACGGTTTTACTTCTTCATTTTGACTTCTGACTTCTGCCTTCACACGCACTTGCATTCGCTGCGAATCAAAATGCCGGTCATCCCGTGCGCGGCTTCGCGGGCTTCGGGCAACGCAGCGTAGGGGCCGTGCCAGCGGGCGTGGTTCGTGTCGTGGCCGGCAGGCCGGCCTTTGCCATGGCTGCATTGGCCGCACGATCCGCGATGCAGAACGATCTTGTGCGGGCCCGCTGCCCAGTTCTCGTAGATATAAAATTCCAGGGCTTCGGCCGCGGGTCCTGCGGGCTTGGTGATCAAGCCAACTTCCACAGCCACCTTCTGCAGGCGCGACCGCGTGTCGCGGCGCATGGGCAGGAGCGGCAGTCGGTAAACTTCTTCGATTTTGCCCATCATCGCCAAGACGGCTTTCACAGGCAGCGGGCTCGATTCGATAAAATTGGCGTTCATCAAAGGCAGATATTTACGATGGAGCGTGCGGGCGGTCGTCCAATCGTTGCTCAGGGCGGCGCGAGTCATGGCTGACATTTCGCGCGGGATTTCATTGCCCACCACCGATATCACCCCCACGCCGCCCAGCGCGATCACGGGAAGGGTGACGGCGTCGTCTCCGGAAAAAACCAGAAAAGTTTCCGGACTGCTGTGGATGGCTTCGGCGATCTGCGTCATGTTGCCGCTGGCCTCCTTCACTCCGACGATATTCGGAATCTCCGCCAAACGCGCAAGAGTTGCAGGCTCAAGGTTCGATCCGGTGCGTGCGGGCACGTTGTAGAGAATCACCGGCTTCTCGCCAACGGCCTCGGCGATGGCTTTGAAGTGCCGGTACTGACCTTCTTGCGTAGGCTTGTTGTAGTAAGGAGAGGCGGTGAGAATGGCGTCAACGCCGGCGCGCGCGGCGACTTCTTTGGCTTTTTCAACCGCCTCGTGTGTGGAGTTGGAGGTCGCGCCGGCCACGATAGGCACGCGTCCAGCGACGACTTCGATCGCGGTATCGATTACAAACAACCACTCATCGTGAGTAAGAGTGGGCGTCTCTCCGGTGGTGCCGCAGGGAACCAGAAAATCAATGCCGGACTCCACCTGCCACGTCACCAGGTTGCGAAAAGCAGCCTCGTCGATGGAGCCGTCCTGATGAAACGGAGTTACCAGTGCAGTACCACAACCACGGAGTTGCATAGGAATAAGATAGCGCGAATGAGCAGGGATGGAAAACTGGTTGGATCGTCCGCGCTTGGCGTGCTCGGTAAGCGGATATTACAACTCCCGCCACACATCCTTGAAATCGTAAAAGCCCTTCTTGCCAGCGAGCCACTCAGCGGCGCGCACCGCTCCTTCGGCGAAGCCCTGGCGGGATTTGGCGTCGTGACACAGATAAATTCTGTCCGCCGAAGATTCCAGCACCACCTCGTGCATGCCCACGACCTCACCTTCGCGGAAGGAAGTGATTTCAAGATCGCCATGCTCGCCGCCGGTTTCGCGCATCACTTCCTGAAGCACGATGGCCGTGCCCGAGGGCGCGTCTTTTTTCTGGGCGTGGTGGCGCTCGAAGATTTGTCCGGAGTAGCCGCGTTGCAGAGCTGCAGCTGCAGTTCGGGCAACGTCGTAAAACAGGTTGACGCCGATAGAAAAATTCGACCCGTGGAGAAGTCCCGTCCCTCTCTGCTCCACGAGCTGCCGAACGCGGGCCAGCTCGGCGTGCCAGCCCGTGGTGCCGACCACCATGTTTTTCCCGGCACGCACGCAGCCCTCGATATTAGCGAGCACGCAGTGCGGAGCAGTGAAGTCGATAACTACGTCAATGTCGTGGAGTTTCTCGGCGGTGAGGGCCACGCCGGCAGCGTTCTCTGCGGCGCCTGCAATTCTCGTCTGGTGCTGCCGCGCGCGACCCACCTCCGCAACCAGCGATCCGGTCTTGCCGCGGCCTAGAATGAGCAATATCATGGCAAGTTCAAAGCCTTAACTGTAAAGGTCACAAAGAAAATTCCGTAAAGACTGCCAAGTGACTTCTTTGCGAACTTCGCCGCATTTTCCTTGCGACCTTCGCGGTTAAACGCTGTTGACTTTTTCTCTAGCCCCTACGCGAACACTTCCGGGTCCGGGTCGGCAAAGAAAGTCTTATGCAGACGCTGGACCACATCGGGTACTTCGTCTTCTTCGATCACGAACGTCAAATTAATTTCGGAAGCGCCCTGGGAAATCATGCGGATCTTTTTGTCCGCCAGCTCGCGAAATACCAGTGCGGCCACCCCGGGCTTCTCGCGCAGGTTCTCGCCGACCACGCAGACAATCGCTTTTCGGCCCTCATATTTTACATCGGCCAGTTTGGCCAGGTCGGCAGCCAGTGCCGGAATCGCCGAATTGGAATCCACCGTAAGTGACACGCTCACTTCCGATGTCGAAACCACATCCACCGCGACCTTATGCCGGTCAAAGGCGTCGAAAATAGCTTTCAGGAAGCCGTGCGCCAGCAGCATCCGCGGCGCCGCGACCTCCACAATCGTGATGCGCTTCTTGGCGGCAATCGCCTTGAACAAGTTGCGTCCCTGCGGCGCGTGCGTAGTAATGCACGTCCCCTCGCACGAAGGATTGCGTGAATTCAGCACGTATACCGGAATATTTTTCTGAATGGCCGGCAGCACCGTGGCCGGATGCAGCACCTTCGCGCCAAAATACGCGAGCTCCGCCGCTTCGTCGAAACTGATAACTTTTATGCGCCGCGCTTCCGGGCAAATTCTAGGGTCGGTGGTAAGAATGCCATCCACGTCAGTCCAGATTTCGATGCGTTCAGCATTCAGTCCCGCGCCGAAAATCGCGGCAGAGAAATCCGACCCCCCGCGGCCGATGGTGGTGGTAATGCCCGCGCGATTCGATCCGATAAAGCCGCCCATCACGGGAACCTTCCCCGCGTCGAGCAGCGGTTGCACGCGTTCCTGCAAACGCGCATTGGTTTCCTCAAACTGCGGAACGGCCTGCATGTAATCGTTGTCGGTGACCAGTACTTCGCGCGAGTCCACGTGGACACCATTCAGTCCGCGAGCCGCGAAAGCTGCGGCCACAATGCGGCTGGAAAGCGCCTCACCGAAAGACGCGACATGATCGGTAGTGCGCGGCGTGATTTCTCCCACCGCGGAAATGCCGCGCAGCAATTCGTCGAGCGCTTCGAAATCCGCGCCCAGTTCGGAATGGAACTCAGTGAAAAGCGCGGTCCCGAGCAGTTCGCTGGCCGTGTTGTAGTGCCGTTCCTGCAGCGAGCGGCAAAGCTTGAGCGCGGTCTTGCGCTCACCGCCTCCGGCGGCCTTGGCCATCGTCAGCAGCGTGTCGGTGACCTTGGCCATGGCGCTGACCACCACCACCGGCTTCTGCGCCAGCCGTCCCTTCACGATCGTGGCCACGCGCTCGATCGCCTTCGCATCTTCTACCGAGGTGCCGCCAAACTTCATCACGATCATCGGAGTGGCAACCCTCGGCGCGTTTCGCTGCAGAGCATCATGGGGTAGGAGCGGCCGGCGGCCCCCATCCCGCGCGCGCCCATAGGGAATTTGCGGTTCATAACGAAGTAGTTGGAATTCTACAACAGGGTTGGCAAACAAAAGAGAGACGCCGTACGGAGTTTGGTTCGCGCGGAAGCACGGCGCCGACTATTTCCGCGGCGCGATTTCGCTGCCTACACGATATTCACTCAGAGGTCCAAACTTTCTTTTTTCCGCATACAATCGCCAGCGCCGGAACACGATTCGCAGGCTGGCCATCACCGGAATCGAAAGATAAATCCCGAGAATGCCGGCGATTTCGCCCCCAGCCATCACCCCAAAAATCGCCGCCAGAGGATGCAGTTCCATACTCTTTCCCATGATGCGTGGGGAAGAAACGTAATCCTGGACGAGCCGCCAAATCCCGAGAAAAATAATGAGTACCAGCCAGTGTTGGTAGCCCAGCAGCAACGAGACGCTCACAATCACCACTGCCGCCACCAGCGGCCCCACCAGAGGAACGAACTCGAGCACTCCGCCCAGCGTGCCCAGAACCAGCGCGTATTGCACCCGCATCACACCAAGAAACACCGAATACATCACCAGCGTCAGCGCTGCCAAAGTCAGCTGCGCGCGGATGAAGTGGGCCAGCATCTGATTCAGATCGTTGAGCACGTTTTCCAGAAATTCACGCTGCGGTCGCGATTGGATGGTCTCCAGCAGGAAATCGCTGAAGAAGCGGCCGTCCCGCAGAAAAAAGATCGCCAACACGGGCACCACCAGGAACAGCCAGGCCTGCTTGGCCACCTCCGCAACGTGGAGTCCCACATTTTGCGCTATTTGCGTGATCTCGTCGCTATGGCTGGCAAGGAGTGACTGCACGAGTTCCGTGCTCTTCTCATTCCAGCCATGCTCTTCACCCAGTTGTGTGGCGAGCTGGCCGGAGCTAAGCTTGGTGAGCAGCGCGGGCAAAGCTTGCCCCAGACGTCCGCCTTCCCGCGTGACCTTCGGACCCACCGACACAAAAAAAATCACCACCAGCGCGAACAATAAGACGTAGATCACCGCGATTGCGAGCCCTCGCCCTCGCAGCAATTTCTCCAGGCGGTTCACCATTGGACTCACGAGATAGGCAAAGAAAATCGCAAAAAGGAAGGCGATCAGAGTCTGGCGGGTAACGTAAAGAAATCCCATCCCCAGCGCAAACAGCAGCACCGTGAGCAGGACGCGAGCCGTACGTGAGTCAGTCAGCAGCAAGAAGTTTTTCCTGGGCGGCGGAATTTCCGCCGCTGGACCGGGCCGAATTAATCGCGCACTACTTCAGTGTTTGCCGAGGGAATCCCCACCTTAATAAGTTTAAACTTGTCTTGGTCGTCCAGCCACAACGCCCAGTCCAGGCCTTCCCCGCGCAGGTTCAGGCGCAACAACTCGCGCTCCACTCCGCGGATCATGACCTTCTCCTCGCCCACCAGCTCCATGCGCACGGGCATTGAAAAATGGTCCTGCGGCACGAGAGTTCCAAAATCTTGCGGCTCGCAATGGCGATGGCCGTTCTCGTCTTTGCAGGGAGCAATCTGCAGATATTTCCAAGCCAGCAATTCCCGGTGCACAAAAAAATTGTTGTCGAGGATAGGCGTTGAGGCGGGCAAAAGGAAGGGCTGCTCCGCGGGTTTTGCCGCGCCTGGAGCCGTGATCTTCTCCTTCAGAAATTCGTTGTCCGGAAACACGCTCAGCGATCCGCCGGAGGCCTGGCTCCATTCGTAGCGCAGCAAATCGCCGTTGGGCGTCATTTCCAGATCCGATTTCTGGCTGGTCGAATCTCCTCCGGACGCGTCTTTGAATTGAGACTTGATGATGGTCGCCCCGTT
>JBEKDY010000080.1:0-19804 GCA_050014115.1 Candidatus Sulfotelmatobacter sp.
GGATAATAATCCAGCTTGCTTCAACACTCGCCAAACACTCGCCGGACTAACCGCCACAACGTCAGCGTCGAGCATCATGAACGTCAGCCGCCGATAACCTTCCAGCGGGTTCTTCAGATGGAGCTCAATGATCGCTTTTTTCTCCCACGGCTCCAACCAGAAATCGCGGGGAACCCAACCGTTGTGCTCGTTGACGCACCCGTAACGCTGTCGCCAGTCGTAGAACTTGCTGGCGGTCACGCCTAGCCACGGGATGAAACGTCCGATGCCGATCTCCGAGACGAGCACTTTGTCCACAAGATGCTGCCTCAGGATGGCTACTTTTTCTTCTGGGGTGAAATGCTTCCGTTCCTTCCTCATACGTTCGCTCCGCTATCTTAACGGACGAACGCTTTCTCCATTTCCAACTGAGGCAGGACAGAAGTATCACGAAGAGCTTTCCTGGTCAGGATTTCCTTCGCGTAACTTTGTGCCCTTGGTGGTGAATGTCGTCAGATTGATCCACAGCGAATCAGACCTCTACTGCACGTCTGAAACTTTGCCGTCCTTGAAAGTTATTTTCATGTCTTTGTAATAGTAGATCTGCTTGGCCCCCAGGTTGGCCTTTCGGTCGGGCTTGCCGAGCGCGGTTTCCACCTCGCCCATGGTCATTCCCAATTTGATTTCAGCGGGTTCGGCTTGCGGCTGATCTTGCTGCGCCTGCTGGCCGCCTCCACCCTGACCGCCACCAGCTTGAGCGCCTCCACCCTGATCGCCTTGCTGTCCCTGATCCTGCCCGCCTTGCGCCTGATCCTGAGACTCGTCGGTGACGGCGAGCAGCTGCCCGATGGTGTCCTCGACGCTACCCGCATTCGCATTTGCCAGCGATCCCTTGGGAAACTGGAACACCACTTGCGCCTTGTTATAAGTCGGCGGATCGGTCTTGTTGCACGTTATCTTTGGCGACGTTCACCTCGACCTTCATGGGATACACCTTGTCGCCCGACGCAAACAGATGTGTGGTCTGCTCCTTGCCAAACTTGCCCATGATGGACTTTCGCCCCAGCATGGCAACACCGCTGGGTCCCTTCACTGTGCCGTTTTCGTAGTGGCAGGCAGGAACATTGTTATCGCCGTAGGGCACGCCCAGGATTCCGCCTTTCTTGATCTCCAGCAAAGTGCCCTTGTCGATCACCGAATATCCGCTCGTATCCGACCCCATCTTGACCAGCTTGTACTGCGCGATGAGTTGCTCCTGGAGGGTCGGCGCCTGAGCGCTTGCCACCGACGCCAGAACGATTGCCACGAAGATGGCCGCTGCCACGGGAATGGACGAGTGCTGACGCATGGTGCAAATCTCCCTGATATTTTATTTTTCGAGTCTTAAAGCTCTTGATCCGGCGAGCTGTGCCCCCGCTCCGGAGATTGCGATCCGCAAATTCGTGACGGATTCTGATCCGCGGATTCTACACCGCAGATTCTGGTCCGCGAATTCTATCCCTGGATGAAATAACTGAAAACGACACGGGAGCGTCGGAGAATTGCTCCGACGCCCCCCTGACGATTTGCGTTTCCCGCCGTCGAGTGGACCGGCGCTACTTTCCGCCTCCACCAGACCCAGAGGCGGCTTCCTGCTTGACCTCGGCTTCGGTCTTGTCGGCCGCTGCCTGTTGATCCTGCAGAGTCTTCTCTGCGTTGGGGTCCGGTTGCGGCGGTGGAACATCGCCAGCCACAGTGCCGGTATCAGGAGCCTTTGGCAGACCGCCGGTACCGCTCTTCTTGGCCAGTTCGCCCATGCCCTTGTCCAACTGCTCGCGGAAGTGGTTGTGCATCTCCTGCAAGTCGTCCACGGCCACGGCAACGGTTTTACCCGCGGCGCAGTCGTCCTTCTTGCTGGCCGATACACTTGCGTTTACATTCTTGTCAGCATCCGGAGTGTCGGTGATCCGCGTGAGTACATCTCCCGCGGTCAGCCCACATTCGTTGCCATCGGCATCCACGACCGAGACGGGGTCATTCACGACAAAGGTACGCCGGGCAGGATCCAGGGCCGGCG
The DNA here is from genome assembly GCA_050014115.1 of Candidatus Sulfotelmatobacter sp. Classification (GTDB taxonomy): domain Bacteria; phylum Acidobacteriota; class Terriglobia; order Terriglobales; family Acidobacteriaceae; genus Sulfotelmatobacter. Next base: position 2,036 of record JBEKDY010000080.1, read on the forward strand.
GCACTTCCTCGGTGGATGCTTGTTGTCCGCCGCCCGCCGGGGCAGGAGCGGCCGCGCTGGCAGCTTCGTCCTTCTCCGCAGCCAGTTGGGCTTTCACTTCCTCAGCGATCGCCTGTTTCACTTCTGGAGTTAGCGTCACCGGGCCGCCGGCGGTGGGAGCCGCTCCGCCTCCGCCGTTGCTGGCCTGCAGATTGTCGGACCCGCCGCCGTTGGCCGCCGCTCCTTCATCACTCGCGGCAGCAGCTTCCTGATTCGCCGCATACGCAGCTTGCAGACTGGCAGCCAGCAGGTAATCCGTTAGCCAGAATGCCGGCGCTGGATACACTGGATAAGGCGCGAAAAATGCTCCGTAGTACCCATACCACGGCGCTCCGCCCCATCCCCATCCCCAGTAAACCGGCGCCGCCCACGGGTTGTAGGCCCAGCCGTAAAACCCTGCGTGAAAGAAGAACCCTGGATGGTAGCCGTAGTAGCAGCAATAGCCATGCCAGCCGTAGGAACGGTAAGCGCCGGCGTAGAGGTGGCCGTGATAGTAGTAACTGCGCGACACGTAGCTGTGTCCGCCACGCGACATGTAGGGGCGCTGCACGTAGCCGCCGTGCCTGCCGACGTTTACGACTCTAGCTCCGTTATGCATCCCCACAACTCTGGAGCCGCCGTGCACACCGTGCGAGATTTGCATTCCGCCCCGGTTGATGGAACGTACCGACCCGTTGGGCCGGATGCTCGCCGATCCGCCGCCGCGCAAAGCCACCGTGCGGCCAGGTGCCGCGTGACCACCGGCGTGGGCAGTCGCACCAGCGTGGGCAGCCCCGCCCGCGTGGGTCGTTCCACCGGCGTGCGTCGTCGTGCCGGTATGCGTGGTGGTGCTGGTGTGGGTAGTGGTGCCCGCGTGGGTCGCGGTGCCTGCGTGCGTAGTCGCGCCCGCGTGGGTCGTGGTACCGGTGTGCGTGGTGGTAGCGCTATGGGTCGTGGTGCCCGCGTGCGAAGTCGTGCCCGCGTGGCTCGCGCTGGTGTTCGAGTGAGCAGCCGTGGTGTGGCTTTGGCTGCTGTTATGAGCCGGCGCGCTCGCTCTCGGTGCGGCATGCGCAGCCGGAGCCGCATGGGCAGCGGGCGCGCTGTGCTTCTGGCCCAGCGCCAGCGCCGGAACTGCTACCACCAGCAGAAACGGAAAAACCTTCCGCAGAATATTTGCTTTCTTGTCGCTCAACTTCATCGCGGCCTCCTGACCATCAATGCTCACTCTAGATATTTGGTGAACGATATTGGCGAACCGTCCCCACTGGCGAACTGGCGAACCTAACACATCGGCGAACTTTTACGCGGCCGAATACACGGCCGGAACTGTCCCGCTGGAATCTGAGAGCCCGAAATCACGGACCTCCCGTAAACCAATCGCTGACCGGCGGTGGGGGACCGCCCTCGCAAACTTGTATTCCTGCCCGCCCCGGAGCAGAAAGCCTTTGCGCCGGGCGTGCTACCTGCAACGCGCAGCCCAACGCGCAACCATCACCCCGGAACCCTGAGGCGGATTCACGCGGCCTGCAGCTCTCACACGGGGGGCGGAAGAACGTTACCAGAAGTTGCGCGCCCACGCAATCGTTCTGTTGGTTGCGGTTCACGCCGCGCCGCTTTTCTGTTGTAATCTGCTGTAATCTGGTGTCGTTAGCGGAGGCCCCTTGCGCTACTCTGAACGCCTGCAGCCACTTGCGCTTCTTGTCATGCGCCTTGCTCTCGGCGCAATCATGGTCGTCCACGGCTATCACAAAGTTTTCGGCGGCCTGCATCACCATGCCGACTTTGTGGCGAGTCTTGGTTTGCCCCACTGGCTGGGCTACGTTTCTTCCTTCACGGAATTCCTGGGTGGCCTGTGCATCCTGGCGGGATTTTTTACCCGCATCGCGGCTTTCGCCATCTGCGTGGACCTCGTGGTCGCAATCTGGAAGGTGCACTTGCACAATGGGCTGACCGGCGATCACGGATTCGAGTTCCCCCTCGCCGCAGCCACGCTGGCTTTCGCTTTGATCTTCTTCGGCGCCGGCCCCATCGCTCTCGACCACATTCTCCGCGGCGGAGGATCGGGTGCCCGCGGAAAATAGAAGTCACGGCCAGGGTAGCCGCTTCGCCCGATCTACGAAACCCGCGCAGTGCTCGGAAGTTGCAAAAAACTTTACATTTTGCGCCTCCTGTTTCGTCAATGCGCCGCGAAACAAATTTCCCATTCCCGGGTTCACTTAAAGCTGGCTTCGACGGCCAGGGTTGACTCAAAGACAAGCAACGGCTGACTCTATTGACACCCCTGCTTTCGCGCCATTGAATCCGCTGCGCATCGAAACTATGATGAGTCAGGTTCCCGGCAATTGCATCCCAACGAGTGAGCAGGCGCATCTAACCGCCTGCTATGAAAGGATTGGAGGTCCATCTTGAGAAAGTTAACGCTGCTCGCAGTGATTTGTGGATTATTCTTCCTAGCCAGCTTCGCCCAGGCCCAGCAAGGGGATGCGATGTTCGGCTTCGGCACGCTCATGTCACCGGGATCGTGCAACGCGGATACAGGCGTTTGCCCTGAAAAGGGAGGTTTGTACACAAATTTCAGCGCCGACGTCATCTTCCACAAACGTATCGGCTTCGGCTTTGACACCATTTGGAAGACGACCCAGGGATCTTACGACGGTCAACCCTTTCGCCCCATCCTCCTGGACTTCAACGGCATGTATTCGCCGAGGTTAGGGAAAAAGCTGGCCCTCGATCTCATGGGCGGCGTCGGTTTGCAGAGCACGCGATTCTATTTGCCCTACTGCACCAACGAGTTTACGTGCAACAACTTCACCAGCAGCCACCACTTCCTGATCGACGTGGGCGGCGGCCTCCGTTACTACGTGTGGCACCACGCCTTCATCCGCCCCGAGGTTCACTACTACAACATCCTGAACAACACCAACGAGTTCAACTCCAACAGCGTCATTCACGTGGGAGCCTCAATCGGATATACCATCGGTGGTCCAGACTAAGCCTTTGTTTCGGCCTTTCATCACGCCGAGGCTGCCCCACTCGTCGCGGTGTTCGACGAGTGGGCACCACGGACGTTGATCCCTGGTTTATTCCGCGACATACATTTCTGGCTTTCTGCAGAAGAGTCGGGATTCGCGCGGGCAATGCCCTTGATACCGTCGTCCGAGGTACCCACCCTTCGAAAATCGCGAAGGGTGGGGCAGCCTCTTTCGTGGTGACTCCATGCATTCCTGTAGAATCTAGAAATCCAAAGTATCTAGAAACGAATCTAGAAACGTACTTAGAAACCGAAACGCACTACAAGGGGGAGTATTGAGAAAGTTCGCGCGAATTGCGGCGGTGTGTGCGCTTGGATTGGGTGTAATCGGATGGTCAGCCAGCTTCGCTTCGGCGCAACAGGTCGACGTGATGGCCGGCGGCGGCACGCTGCTGTCTTCTTCTCAGGTCACCGCCACGCAGGATCAGCCCGCGCTTGCCGAGAAGGGCTCCCCTTACCCCAGTGTCGGCGGCGATATTATTCTCTACCGCCGTTATGGCCTGAACTTCGAGGGCGCGTGGAAATGGAAGCAGGGCGTGTATCCCGGTTACGACCAGAATTACCGTCCCATCCTGATGGATGTCAACGCTCTGTTTCAGCCCCGTCTGGGTAAGAAGTTTGGCGCGGACCTGATGGTGGGAGTGGGTGCGGAGAGTGTTCGCTTTTATCCGGCATACAGCGGCACTTGCGACTACGCCAGTTGCAGCAACTTCATTAGCAGCACTCACTTCATGGAGCACTTGGGCGGAGGCCTTCGCTACTACTTCTACCACCGTCTTTTCGTGCGGCCCGAGGTTCACTACTACCACATCCAGAACAACCTCGAGTTCTATTCCAACAATATAGTGCGCGCGGGAGCCACGGTGGGGTATACGTTCGGCAAGAGATAAAGTCAAAATTCAAAAGTCAGAAGTCGGAATTGAAAATCAAGTCGCGGAAGCATTTTCGACACGCGCACGCGGTTTTACTTCTGCATTCTGACTTTTGACTTCTAACTTGATCAGTTCCCCAAAAAACAAGGCAGCGCCTTCACGACGCTGCCTTTTGATTTTTTCGACAACTGCTTCAGCGCAGAAGGTTACGGTTCCCTTTCGCATTCCTCGGCTTCGTGGATGGCCATATCCAGATGCTCGATCGCCTTCACGCGATGGCCATGGAAATCATGCTCGGCCGTCTCCAGGTGATGCTTGGCGGCGCGCATCGACTCCAGAGCTTCGGTGATGTGCGGATGCGGGGGCATGGGCGCGGCCACGGGAGTGACCGGAGCCGGAGCCACAGCCACTGCTGCCGCGGGCGCTTTCGGACTAGCCGCTCCCACCGTGATGGTGAGGGTTAAAACCAGCGCCACCAGGATGAACAGGGTCAGGATCGCGACTTTTTTCATATGTTTCCTCCTCGTCCGCATTCCGGCTCGGACGCAGCCGTTCTCGTCTTGGTGTGGCACAACCCTCGTTTGGGGGAGCCGCCCCGCGACTCCGGACAGTATAGTCCCGCCTCGCGGGAAGTAAACTGCGCATTCCGTTGACTTTGCAGATGCGCGCTAGGTTTCCCTCCGGCCGCGCCACCAGAAGTAAAACGCTGCCAGCAGAACCACGATTGCGACTGTGACGTCGAACCACTTCAAGTCCTGCACCAGTCGCGCCCAGTGTCTCCCAAACAAATAGCCCACGCTGGCAATCACCGTGACCCACAGAAAGGCTCCCAGAAAGTTGAACAGCAGAAACTTCTTCCAGGGCATGCGCAACACACCGGCTAAAGGGCCAGCCACGATCCGCAAGCCAAAAACAAAACGCGCGAAGAGAACCGCGACGGCGCCATAGCGCGCGAACAGCCGGTCTCCGCGCTCCAGGCTCGTGGGGCGAATGCGCAACAATTCGCGGTAGCGTTCGAGCAAGGGGCGTCCGCCGCGGAATCCGATCGCATAGCCGAGGTTGTCGCCCATCGTGGCCGCGATCGTGCCGACGACGATGATCCAGGAAAGCTGCAACTCGTGCTCGGAGAACGCCAGAAAACTCGACAGCAGCAGGACAGTTTCACCGGGAACGGGTATCCCGGTGTTCTCCAGCAACAGCGCAACTGCGATCGCCCAGTATCCATAGTGGACGATCGCTCCGCGCAGAAGATCGACAATGTGGTGGGCCATATGCAGAAAGTGCGCGGAGTGGAAACAGATTAAACGGAAACAGACTAACTGAAAACCCGCTCACGCCGGAGGTAGTGTCTCAACGTGAATTTCTTCGCGAACTTTGCGGCCTTTCCTTTGCGAACTTTGCGGTTAAAGGGTTTTGTTCTTGTGCCAATCAAAAAGACATTAACCGCTAAATACGCGAAGAAATCCAAATTAAGCCACTACCACGCCGGTACGCGCGTGTGCGTGAGAAACTCGATCAACGCCCGGTTGAACTCCTCGGGACATTCTTCATACGGCAAGTGTCCAACCCCAGGAAAAATAACCGTCTGCGGATTGAGGAAGAACTGCGCCAGCCGGCGCGCAGAGGCAGCGTACACCGCCGGATCGTCCCTGCCCCACAACAGCAGCGTGGGAAGACTGGCCAGCTTCGGCAAGGTCGCTTCCAACTCGGCCAAGTCCTGCGTCCAGGTGCGTACAATCTTGAGCCCATGCTCGAACAGTCCGGGGATAGCCAGCGGAGCCATGTATCCCTCCAGTGTTCCCGGAGGAATGTTATTGCGATCGCCATACATGCGCCGGTGCGCGTAAGGAAAAAGAAATGGCATGCGGGGAAAGGTAAGCCGGAACAAAGCCGCGCCTAACGGAGTTCCGAGGAACGGAGCCAGCCGTTTTCCGTGGGAAGAAAACGGATTCAGCGGCGCCACCAGCACCAGGCTGGTCAGCTTCACGCGCGAACCGGCGGCCAGAAATTCTTCCGCGGCCATCATGGCCACAGCGCCTCCGTGCGAGGTGCCGAGCAGGTCGACGAAGGAAAGGCGAAGCTGCTCCGCGAATCGCACAACGCGCCTCGCGCAGGCTCGCATGCTGAAGTCGAGGGTATTGGCACGGTCGGAAAAGCCGGCGCCCAGCATGTCCAGCGCGTAAACGGTGGCGTAAGGCGCCAGCGCGGGCATGGTAAAGCGCCAGGAAAAGGAATATCCCAGCAGCCCATGCAGCAGAATCACCGGAGGCCCCGACCCGGAGCGCAGGTAGCGCATGCGCGCCCCCTCGATCTCCATCCAGCACTCTTCGACCCCCGCACCGGCAGTCGTGGCGATCCGAGCAGAAATTTCCTGGACGCCTTCCCCCACCGCAAAATCTCTCCGCCCCGAAGACAACTCTTTCACCGCCGCATGATTCTATTTAAGTGAAACATCGCCTCTGTCGCTTCACTGGGGAGCTTCGGCTCCCCGATTTTTTGGGCTTCCGGTCGGGTGCCCAATTTCTCGCGTCTTTTGCGAGAAGTGGGGATTTTGCGTCCGGCTTCCGGCTCTCGGCTTCCGGCGCTACGCCGTCAAACTTGCGGAAGAACTGCGGCCTCCCACTTTCGCGAACAACGCGACCACACGCAGACGCATCGCACGTACCCGAAGCCCGAAGCCCGAAGCCCGAAGCCCGAAGCCCGAAGCCCGAAGCCCGAAGCCCGAAGCCCGAAGCCCGAAGCCGCCTATGCCGCCTTCTTCCGCTTCTTCCCCAGCAGTTTCTTCAGCACGCGAATTCCCTTATCCACGTGCTTCTCCTCCAGCAGGAACGGGGGCAGGAAGCGCACCACCGTATCCTGCGTGCTGTTGAAGAGCACACCTTCCGCCAGGCCTGCGTCGACGATGGGCCGCGCAGGAATCTCCAACTCAATCCCCTGGATGAAACCGCGCCCGCGAACTTCTCTGGCGGCCGCGCTCTTGGCGGCCAGAGCTTTCAATTCCTGATTCAGATACGCGCCAACTTTGTTTACGTTATCGAGCAGCTTCTCTTCTTCCACGATCGCCAGAAATTCCAGGGCGACGCGGCAGGCCAGCGGACCTCCGCCGAAAGTGGTGCCATGCTGCCCCGGAGAAATCGCTGAGGCAAACTCTTCCTTAGCGATGAACGCGCCCAGCGGCAACCCCGCAGCGATGGGCTTTGCGATCGCGACAATGTCCGGCGTGACGCCGAAACTTTGAAAAGCGAACATCGTCCCCGTGCGCCCCAAGCCGCATTGAATCTCATCGAAGATCAGCGCGGCGCGGTGACGGTCGGCCAGCGCGCGGCATTCCTGCAGGAACTCCACTGAGCACTCGTAGATTCCGCCTTCGCCGAAGACCGGCTCCAGCACAATCGCGCAGGTTTCGTCGCTGATCGCGGCGCGCAGGCTTGCCAGGTCGTTCTGCTTTACGAACGTCACTTCTTCCAGCAGCGGCTCGAATCCCTTGCGATGCTTGTCCTGCCCGGTCAGCGACAGCGCTCCGAACGTGCGTCCGTGATAGGAGCCATCGAGCGCCACCAGCCGGCTCTTTGCCGCTCCGCCGGCGCGATGCCCCGCCAGCCGCGCCAGCTTGATCGACCCCTCGATGGCCTCGGTCCCGCTGTTGGAAAAAAATGCGCGGTTGAGTCCGGACAACTTGCACAGCTTCTCTGCCAGCGGCCCCTGATATTCGTGGTAATACAAATTCGAAATGTGGACCAGCTTGGCGGCCTGGTCACGGATCGCCTTCACGATCCGCGGATGCGCGTGCCCCAGCGCATTCACCCCCAACCCGGAGACGAAATCCAGGTAGCGCTTGCCCTCCAGGTCAAACAAGAACACGCCCTTCCCGCGGCTGAACGCGATGGGATAGCGGTTGTAAGTCTGCAGCAAATATTGCCGTTCAAGGTCTGCGATCTGTTCAGGAGTGTTCATAGGAATGATTCGATTCTATAGGAAGTGGCGCGGGTCAGGACGCTCCGCGATTGTGGATTTTCGCAGGTGCAGAATTGGAGAAGTGTTCCTTCAGGAACGTATTGTGCTGGCGGAATTGTCTGTACAGTACTGTGCATACAGGCAAATGAAACGAAAGACAAGAGTTACCAAGGCCGGCGCGGCGAAGGCCGGGCGAACGACTCGGCGGAGGACGATCACTTTGATGGCTTCGGTGGAGGAGCCGAAGAACGCACATGTCATGATTGAGCAGTTCCAGAGGATGGCCCACTCAATCCCGGTTTTGGCTTGAGTGGGGATGTTCATGTGTCACAGGCACGACCACGCACCTTGGCCCCAGGATTCATTCTTTCGCCTCTGACCATTTCCTTCCGCGGGGAAAAGCCGACATTACGGCAGGCAAAGTCGTCCGATGCCATCGTTCGTGGTACCCACCCTTCGAAAATCGCGAAGGGTGGGGCAACCTTGGTCGTGGTTGTGCGGGCATGGGCTAGAGGCTATCTCGTAAATCCTCGGTGGTGGGAAACGAGCGAAGCCTCAGCGGCTAAAGCCCGCGGCTTTGTTGGCTCTTCGCGGCACGGCTGAAGCCGTGCCCTTCCCGAACACATTTTATGAGATGACTTCTAGTCGTCCGTGGTGCCCACTCGTCGAAAATCGCGACGAGTGGGGCAGCCTTGGTCCGTGGTTGCGCAGGCGTGGGCCAGTTTCCGGAACGCGGCCGACGGTCGAGCTGAAGCCTGAAAGCCGACGCCCGAAGCCCGTTCTTTAGTACAGCGGCGCGTCTCCTGGGGGGCGGGCTTTCCATCTGCGATGGACCCAGAGCCACTGGTCAGGATATTGGCGCACGTAGTCTTCGATGATTTTTGTGAACTTTTGGGTGTTGGATTGGATGTCGGACTCGAGGTTGCCGGTGCGGATCAGGTCTACTGCGGGGTCGAAGCGGAGGCGGTATTTTCCTAATGACTTGTCCCAGATGGTGAATCCTGGGATTACGGCGGCGTCTGTGCGCAGGGCGATGCGGGCCAGGCCGCTGGCTGTGCAGGCGGGGATGCCGAAGAAATCTACGAAGACTCCTTGCGGGGGAGTGACGTTGGTGTCCATCAGGATTCCTACTACTTCGCCGGCCTTCATGGCTGAGAGCAGGCCGCGCACGAATTCGTCTTTGGCCACCGTTTTGTTGCCGTGCATGGTGCGGTAGGATCGGATCAGGCGGTCGAGGTAGAGGTTGTCCATGGGGCGGACGACGATGTGCATCCAGTGTCCGTGAAGGGAATGGGAGAAGGCGGAAAGCTCCCACGCGCCGAAGTGGCCGGTTAGGAAGAGGACGCCTTTGCCGCGGGCTTTTGCTTGTTCGTAGTGTTCGAAGCCGTCGTAGACAACGACGTTCTCGACATTCTCTAGCGTGTAGCGGGGGAGCTGGCAGACTTCGGCGAGCTGGCGGCCGAGGGAAGTGAATTCTCCGCGCAGGATGCGGGCGCGCTCCGACTCGCTTTTTTCGGGAAAGGCCATGGCCAGGTTGCGCATGCCTACTTTTCGCAGGCGGGAGTGGAGAAGATAAATCAGCTGGGCAAGGGCGATGGCTACGGCGCGGGCCAGGGGGCGCGGCAGGATTCCGAGGATTTTGATGAACGGCCAGGCTGCCGCGTACTCAAGTCGCTGCCGCATCGGGGGAAGCGTGACGGTAACACTGGGAAAAATTGATGTCAAACTTGAATCGGGCTTCGGGCTTCGGCTTTCGGGCTTCGGGGCACTGCGGGAACTACAAAGCCTTTAACCGCAGAGATCGCAAAAGAAAGGCCGCAGAGAGCGCAGAGAAAGGCTTGCGGCTGCGCTCTTTGCTCTCTGCCGCATCGGGGGAAGCGTGACGGTAGACTGGGGGAAAATTGCTGTCAACGTACTCGGGCTTCGGGCTTCGGCAAAATTAATGCTTTGGCCGATGCTACGCGAGGCGATGCTTGGTATTGCACGGGCAGTTTTTTGCTGAAGCCCGAAAGCTGAAGCCCGGAGCCCTGGTTTTCGGCTGAAGCCCGAAAGCCGAAGCCTTTATTTGGCGGCTTCTTGCGCCCATTTTGCTAGCGTGGTCAGGAACGGGTTTGCGGCGGGCGGGGGCTCGACGTCTCCGTTCAGCAGGGCTTTGAAGGAGACCATGCGGTTGTAGAATTCGCGGGTGCTGTCTTTGTCCTGTTTTACGACGGCGCCGTTCAGGCTGATGCCGGCGAAGACGCCGCGGGCGCGGGAGTAGGTCAACACCTGGGCGCGCATCTTCCAATCGGTGCTGCCTTCGGCGTGGCGGCCAACGGGTCCAGCTGCTACCGAGGCGTCGGCGCCGAGTTCAAATTTGCTGGAGAGCAGGTTCTTCATGCCGTTGTCGTTCATGATGAGCATAACCAGATCGACCGCCTGGCCGCCGATCTGAAACCCGACGCCGCCTCCGGCAACGGTGAAGAATGCGGGAGCGCTCCAGCCTTTGGGAGTGCGGCAACTGGCCAGTCCACGGCCATATTTCGCGGCTACGATGAAACCTCCCCTTAGCATCGACGGCACCACTGCGACGCACTCCGCCGAGCCCAGAACTTCCTGAGGAATACCGGAGTCGGGCGCGCCTTGAATTTCATTCAAGACGTCGGCAGCCGCCTGGACGCGATCGGAGGCTTTCGATTCGCGGGACTGGTCATCTCCATCGGCGGCGAAGGAGAAGGAACAGAAAGACAGGATTAGGGTCAGCAATAAGAACTTTTTCATGGTTCCTCGCGATGTTCTTCAGCGCTCGAATCGATTTTTTGGGACCGCGCCTGATTGGATTGTAAATGAAACCGAGGGCTCGAACGCGGCTGGATTTCTGCAAAAAACAAACCTTAAATCGCAGAGGGCGCGGAGAGAGGTCCGCAGAGGGCGCGGAGAAAATCAGGACTGCAGACCGGAAATTCTCAGGCTTTGAATTTGGGATTGGCGGCGATTCGGGAAAGAACGCAGATCAGCGAAAAGGGGCCGGTGGAAGACAAAAAATCGGGGCTGAAAGTAGTGACCCTAATCGCCACTCTCAACCCCGTCTCCCAGGTTCTGTGGTAGGTGAGGCGAGTATGCGTCCGCTGCGAAAATCCCGCAAGATTACGGAGGTCACTGCCCGGAAGTTACGAAGCGGAAAACTGCACCTGACTCCGATTCAGCTGGTACTAGCAGCTAGAAGCTGCTACTTCGTCGTTACCAGTGAATGTGTGATCGCATGGACTGACAATGCGATGCGGTTCTGCACGCCTACTTTGCGCATTAGTTTGGCTACGTGGGCTTTCACGGTGCGCTCTTCAATTCCCAGCTGAGCACCGATTTCTTTGTTGGAACGTCCGGCGACCAGCATCTCCAGCACTTCTTTTTCGCGGTCGGTGAAAGTCACGCGGCCGGCGGGAAAGATTCGTCCGGGGGTGGAGGACACGCGCTCGATGAACATGGAGAGCACGCGGCGCGGCGCCCATACTGAGCCCTGATTCACGATGCGGATGGCTTGCGCGAATTCCGCGGGCGAGGCGGCTTCGTCGACATAGCCTTTTGCGCCGGAAGCGATCGCCTTTAGAATCGTCTCTTCGTCGATGCCGGAGCCGGTCACGATGATGCGCAGATCCGGACGCGTCGCCTTCAGGCTGGCCATCACGTCGAACAGGTTCTGGCCGGAACGGTTTCCGAGCAGGATGAGATCGATGTTCTGCAGGGTGCTGATCTCAGGAAGTGCCGCGGAGACGAGTTCGAACTCGGGTTCGGAGTCGAACAAGGCGCGGAACCCCACGAAACGCAAGGGGTCGCTCTCGACTACGGCGATTTTAATGATGGGTTTTCTGGCGACTGCTGCTTTCATTAGTTTTCCCTGTACAGTGTGAATTCTTCAATCCAGCATAGAGGCATTGGGGGCCAATGGAAAGAACTGATGACCGGAGATAAATTACGGGAGTAACATGGAAAATTAGGGTCGTGGGCCGCCCGAAGCCCGATTTGGCAGCTCAGCGCGGGCGCGGCCTATTTAGGGACAGGTTACGGGAGAGGACTGACGATGAGATTTGGGATGGGTTCGACGATGGGACGGAAGCACAGGGTTGAAGGGTTTGGGCGGAAATCGGCGGGGAAATCGGCAAAGAGAAGCTTGGAGTATTTTCTGAATGCCGTCCTGATGTGCTGCCTGGGTGCGGCGCTTTCGACCGCATGGGCGCAGGCCGCGCCGGCTCAGGATTCGGCTGCGTCGGGCACACAAGCCGCGCCGGTTGCGACGACTCCGCCGGGTGAGCCAACGTACAAACCCAAGTTTCCGGGTGATCCCGCTCGTTCTGAGTCCGAGGCAGCGGCGCTGGGCTACATGCGCGTGGTGTTGCGCGCGCAGCGCCAGTTCAATAAGCAGTATGACCATTTCGCGACCACGCTCGCGGAACTGGTGCACTCTGGAACTTTTACCAAACGCATGGTCAACACCAACCGCGGCGATTACACGGCCAGCTTCGCCGGCAAGAAAGACAGCTTTGTGCTGACTATGACTCCCAAACAGCTCGATGCCCAGCACCGGTCGTTTTACGCCGAGGACGATTTCAAGATTCACGCCGACGAAACCAAAGCCGCCGACGAGAATTCACCGGTCGTGAAATAAGTCGCTGGGTAGAGCAAAGTCGACTCGCTTCTCGGATGTGGTCGGGGATGACAATCTGGAGTGGCGAAGTCAGTTATCATTGCAACGCAATCCTTTGAACTCGAAGTCAACTTTTATGGAGGCTTTATGTCAGCATCGGTTGGCGCGCACGCGCCTGAATTTTCTTTGAAGGATCAGAACCAGCAGGAAGTGAAGCTGGCTGATTTCCGCGGCAAGAAACGCGTGGTGCTGGTTTTCTACCCGCTGGACTGGAGTCCGGTTTGCACCAAAGAGCATGCTTGCCTGGTCAACGACATGAAGCAGTTTGAGCAGCTCGACGCGCAGGTTCTGGGGGTTAGCGTGGATAGCGTCTGGTCGCACCAGGCTTATGCGGAGAAGATGCATATCAAGTATCCGCTGCTTGCCGATTTCCATCCCAAGGGGGCGGTCGCGACGAAGTATGGCGTGTACCTGGAAGAAAAAGGGATCACCGGGCGCGCCATCTCGATTATCGATCGCGAGGGCAAACTAGCGTGGCACAAGAATTACGACATCCCTGTCGTGCCCGATATTGCGGAGGTTTCGAAGGCGCTGGCGGGCGTGAAATAGACCATCGACGAGCGGCGATCGACCAGGGAGAGGTTGCGGAAAAACTAGTTGTAGGCACGAAATACGACCACAGGGGCTGGAAGCCCGCGCTGATTTTGGGGCTTTAGGCGGCGCTGAAGCGCCGCTCTTCCACGGTACTGCACGCACGGTAGTGCACGCATTTGTGAGTTTTCCTGCAATGGCTGAAGCCGTGCCCTTCCCAAATCTATTTATGAGACGACTTCTGCGGTCACATTACGATGCGGGCGTTCCTGGCTTGATCTCATCCGCCTTCCCGTCGTGGTAGACGACCACCAGCGGCTTTCCGCCATTCGGATAGCGCACGGTTTTTTCGTAGGAACTGCTGCCGGAATCCGGGACGCCCATGCCAACGGCGAAATCGGCTTGCAGTTCGTTCATGCCGGGCTTGACTTGATGTTGATCCACGGCTTGCCACACGTCCGCGGGCCAGTGCTTGTACAGGACGTGAGGATCCTCGACGAAGAGCATTTCGTCGGAATAGATGGTGTACTGGCCGTCGGCTTCGAAGCCGATGGGTACTGCGTAAGTCTTGCCCTCTTTCGCGAACACGGCCAGCATCTGGCGCCGGCTTCCGGCCTCGTGCGGGATATCCGTGATTATGTCTTTGATCTCCAGGCGCTCGATGGGCAGCAACAGGCCAGCCTCATGCGCGAAGTCGACGTGCTTGTGCGCGGCATCATAGGGATAGTAGGTGTACTTGTATCCTTCCTTGGCCCACACCGGCTGCTGGGTAAGTTGCTTCGCCGACTTCACGTCATAGGGATAAAGCTTCTTGGGGTTTACGTAGTAATCGGGATTGGAATAGCCGGCGTTCTCCGCCTTAGTTTTGTTCGCGCGGGCGACCTCGTCGGCGTGCCGCTGGAAGAGGATCACTCCGAGGCGCAATGCCACCAACACCATCAACAGGATCAGGGAAATCTGGATTATTTTTTTCGTGCCGGGGATTGGCATGGGCAAACTTTACCAGATCGCCTGGCCGGGTCGAAGTTCATTTCCCGTCTCCTTCTTTCCGGGCCGCCTTGCCCGCGGGGTTCGATGCCGTCATAATGGCTGCGCACCGGAGGTGCGGCAATGCTGACTCGGCTCCCGATGTTGGTCGCTATCGCAGTCTTCTTCGTAGTCCTGTTTACGATCGTCGCCGGAGTGGATTCTGCTTCACTCCCGAAGGCCAACGCAGCTGCACCTTCGGGCCTGCTGGTAGTGGAGAATCAGTTTGACCACGCCTTGCTGCTGGTGGATCCAGTCGCCAGGCGTGAGATCGCGCGCGTGGTGGTTGGCGTGAACGGGCATGAGGTCACACTTTCAAAGGATGGACGGCTGGCTTACGTGCCCATCTATAGCAACGTTGCCATCGGAGAACCCGGCACCGACGGCAACACGATTGACATTGTCGATCTGCAAGCGCGAAAGCTTGTAGGAAGCATGGATCTGGGAAAACCGGTGCGGCCTCACCGCGCGCAGCTTGGACCGGACGGATTGCTCTATGTGACTGCGGAACTGGACAACGCCGTCGCCGTAATCGATCCGGCGACGCAGAACGTTCTCGCCAAGATTCCGACGGATCAGCCGCAAACCCATATGCTGGTGCTCACGCCGGACGGACAGCGCGCCTACACCGCCAACGTGAGCGCGGGGAGCGTGAGCGTGCTCGACCTCAAGACGCGAAAGCTGATTACCGTGATCCCGATCTCGAAGACCATTCAACGAATTTCGATTTCTCCCGACGGGCGCCGGGTGTTCACGCACGATCGGGAATCGGCGCGGGTCGCGGTGATCGACACGGCCAGCAACAAGATCTCCGACTGGATTGCGATGCCGGAAATGGCCTACGCATCGACGCCGACGCCGGATGGACGCTGGCTGCTGGTCGCGACCAACGGTTCCGATCGGCACCGGTTGTACGCGGTCGATTTGCAGACGCTGAAAATCGTGCATTCATGGGATTTGCCGGGGATTCCTCTTGAACTGCTAGTGCGGCCGGGCGGTGACGAGGCTTACGTGAGTTGCATCCAGGCGGGAAAGATCGCGGTGCTTAACCTGCACTCATGGGAGATGGAAGAGCCTATTAATTTGAGCCGCGGTGTGGATGGGCTGGCGTGGACTACAGCGGTGCGGTGAGGCGGGCTTCGGCTTTTCGGGCTTCGGGCTTCGGCCCAATCGCAAAGAGGATTTGTTTCTGTTAAGGGGCTCGCTGAAGAATATTCCTGAGGCAAGACGGAATTCCAACAGGTGGAAGCCGGAACCGATTAACGGTTAAAACCGAAGCCCGAAAGCTGAAGCCCGAAGCCCGGTCTTCTCACCCGCCGATTTCTTCCCATGCGTTCGCTGCGGACTGTCCGGCGGCTTCGGTGATCCGTTTACCGGCGCGTGCCGCCATCTCCATCACTTGCATGCCACGTTCAAAATAATCCGGCAGTGACCGGCGTACTTTCTCGAACTTCTCGGGGTATTCCGACGCCAGGAGAGCCAATCCAACACCCGATGCCAGCACGCCTGCAGGATACTTCTTCTTCACAAACAGAATCGTCGCTACGCCGATCGAACCCGCTATACCCCACTCAGCGCCATGCTCCTCAACACCCGCCGTCCCTGTATACTTCCTCGTTCTCCGGAGGCTCCATGTCCGAGCATCGAATCCCGCGTGTCGTCCTCTCTGCATTCATTCTCACTTTCACCATAGCTGGCGCGGCCCAAACCAAGCCGCGGGCGCGCGACCTTGGCGTGCCCTTCGATGGCGCGCCCGGGCCTAACAACGCCATCACCGACGTTAATGGTGTCGAGGTGGGGCACACCACGCTCATCTCCGGCGAGGGCAAACTCGTGGTCGGGAAGGGACCGGTGCGCACTGGCGTCACCGCGATTCATCCGCGCGGGAAGACCAGTAACGACGCCGTTTTCGCCGCCTGGTTCACGCTCAACGGGAATGGCGAGATGACCGGCACGACATGGGTGGAGGACTCCGGCTTTCTCAACGGCCCGGTGATGATCACCAACACGCACAGCGTTGGCGTGGTCCGTGACGCGGTCATCGCATGGAAAGTGAAACACGGCACGCCCGACATGGAGGGCTACTGGTGGTCGCTTCCGGTTGTGGCTGAGACCTGGGACGGGTGGCTCAATGACATCAACGGATTCCACGTGCACCCTGAAGATGCATTTCACGCGCTCGACGTGGCGCACTCGGGCCCTGTGGAAGAAGGCAATGTGGGCGGCGGCACGGGAATGGTTTGCAACGAATTCAAAGGGGGCATCGGTACATCTTCGCGGGTGCTTGACGCTAAAGCTGGGGGCTATACGGTCGGCGTGCTGGTGCAGTGCAACTACGGCCGCCGCGACCAGCTCCGCATTGCCGGCGTTCCCGTCGGCAAGGAAATTCCCGAGCACCCCGCGTACGGCAACGACACCGGCTCAATTATTGTTGTCGTCGCGACCGACGCACCGCTTATTCCGACCCAGCTCAAGCGCGTGGCCAGAAGAGTTTCGCTGGGCCTGGGCCGCGATGGCAGCTATTCTGGCGATGGTTCGGGAGACATCTTTATTGCTTTTTCCACCGCAAACCCTGGCGCAGTCGGCACCAAGGGATTGCATCAGCTCACCATGCTTCCCAATGATTCGCTCGATCCTCTCTTCCTCGCTACAGTCCAGGCTACCGAAGAGGCGATCGTCAACGCGATGGTCGCCGCAGAAACCATGAAGGGAATCGACGATCACGAGGTCATCGCGCTGCCTCATGACCGCCTTCGCGAAGTGCTGAAAAAGTACAACCGGCTTGCGAAGTGACGAACTTTGCCGAGACGTCCGTGCCTGCCGAGCAGAAAGCAGATTCCTCGCTTCGCTCGGAATGACAAGACTTCTGTAAGGTCACATTCTGTAACGTCGTCCGGATGCTCGCGTACCGCCGGCGCCGAGCCCCTATCGACTTTCCACCGGGCGACTTTACTCGCCAACGCGTTACCTTCGCCGCCCAACTCTAGTGCGGCTTTCCTCGTGCGTTTCTGCTGCGATTTCGCTGGCGGGGGCTACAATCAAACCAGTGAGACACTACACCATCAAACGAATCGCGGGCGGCATGCAGTTCACCTGCGTGCGCTGCAAACATAGCGTCACTACCGCAGAGTTCGATGCCCGCAATGGAAATCTCCGCACCCAGGCCGCGGGCGCGCTGAATCAGCACGCCGCGCAGGTGCACCACGAACCGGTGATGGTTTCTTCGCTCGACGTTCAGCAGCGCATTTGGCGCGCATAGCCTTTGAGCCAGTCTGGGCTCAAGTCAAGTTAAGACCCCGTAAAAAACTGAATAGAAGGCATAAACAAATTAGATTGGACTTGGGCTGGACCGCATCTTAGAGTCCTTAGGTGCCGCATAGCCGCACCCGAGCCCGAAGTGTGTTAAGAAGAATGGCGATGCCGGAGCCTGTCCACGCGTTGTTTCGACCTCCGTTCCGGAACTATCAGTTTGGCGGGGCCTACGACGAGATGTTCGAAGCTCCGGGCGTGCCGCGTCCGCACTATCAGGCGCTGTTTCAGACGCTGCTGGAGTTGCCTCCCGAGGAATTACGCAAGAGCCAGCAAGCCGCCGACCTGTCGTTTCTGCATCAGGGAATCACCTTCACGGTTTATGGCGCCGACGAAGGCACGGAGCG
>JBEKDY010000081.1:0-30519 GCA_050014115.1 Candidatus Sulfotelmatobacter sp.
CCGAAGGCTTCGCGGATTTGGTTTTCCAGGAAGCGCTGGTAGGAGAAGTGTAATTTTACGGCGCGGTTGGTGAAGAGGACGAAGGTGGGCGGAGCGACTGAGGCTTGCGTCATGTAGAGGATCTTTACGCGCTGGCGCATGGGGACGGAGGCGCGTTCGAAGTCGACGTGCTCGATGAAGCGGTTCATTTGCGATGTGGTGACACGCTTGCGGCGTTCGGTGGCGACTTTTTCGAGCAGCGGGAAAATTCTTTCGACGCCTTTGCCGGTGCTGGCGGAAATGAAGACCACGGGGGCGTAGTTTAGAAATTTGAGATCGTAGCGCAGACGCTCTTCGTAGGCTTCGCGGTCGCCGGGGCGTTTGCTTTCGCGCATGCGCGTGGCTTTCGATGGCCTTCCTGGTTTCAGCGCGCCGCTCGAGACCAGGTCCCACTTGTTGACCACGATAATCATGGAGCGCCCGCTTTCGTGGGCGTAGCCGGCGATGGCGGCGTCGAGTTGGCTGACGCCTTCGGTGGCATCGATGACGAGCAGCGCGACGTCGGCGGCTTCCAGATGTTTGCGTGCCATGACGACGGAAAGCTTCTCGGCCATGAGATGAGTTTTGCCTTTGCGGCGGATGCCGGCGGTGTCGATGAAGCGGAAGCGGCGTCCGTTGTGCTCGAGGATTTCGTCGACGGCGTCGCGCGTGGTGCCGGGGATGGGCGAGACGATGGCGCGGTCCGACGCGGTGAGCGCGTTCAGGAGCGTGGACTTGCCGACGTTGGGGTGACCGATGATGGCTACTTTGGTTTCGTGGGGAGAATCGTCGTTGGTCGCAGGTCGTTGGTCGTTGGCCGTTTCGGATTCGTCTGGGAAGGGTGGGAATGAATCCAAGTGCTTTCGGCTGCGAGGACGCGGCGCCTTCTCGATTGCGGGCTTGACGCCGGCAGTGGTCTCTTCGAGCGAGTCTGGTTCTGATGATTGTGCTTCGGGGATGACTTTCAGGATTGCGTCGAGGAGATCGTCTACCCCGCGGCCGTGCTCGGCGGAGACTGGAAACATTTCGCGAATTCCCAGGCGGTGGAAATTGTCGACCAGCGCGGACTGCTTCTCGCCGTCGACTTTGTTCACGGCCAGGAACAACGGGCGTCCGGCTTTGCGCAGGAGACGGACGAGTTCAAGGTCGGGGCCGGCGAGTTCGGTGCGTCCGTCGACCACCATGACGATGGCGGCGGCTTCGTCGAGCGCGACGCGGGCCTGGCGGAAAATTTCTGACGGGATGAAATCTTTTTCTTCGGGAAGAATGCCTCCGGTGTCGACGATGCGGAGGTGGCGTCCGTGCCATTCGGCGTCACCGTAGAGGCGGTCGCGAGTGATGCCGGGCTCGTCGCCAACAATGGCGCGGCGCGAGCCGACGATGCGGTTGAACAGCGTGGACTTGCCGACATTGGGTCGACCCACGATGGCGAGCGTGGGGACGCCGGCCGCCGTGGTGGCGAGGGTGCTGGTCGAGTTGTAGGTGGGTTGCGTCACAATTTGTTTGGAGACTGGATCGATTGCCTTCGGGTCGTTCGAACCCCTGAGCTCTTCTGCATTGTGATAGCTGAGCCGACTCTTCGAGTCGGTGACGGGCAAGAGTGCCCGTCCTACACGAGTTCGTTACCACACGCTGTGGCGATGACTTTTGCCTGAACAGCTATTATAGAGCTTCTTGGCTTCGCCACCTTCAACTCGCTCGGCGCCCAGCGGCAAGGATGCGTCGCTTTACCAATTCTTCGCTCCGGGGGGAGTGCTGTCGCGGACGCATCCAGCGTATGAGTTTCGGCGTGGGCAGCTGCAGATGGCTCAGGCGGTTGAGCTGGCGCTGGAAGAAAAGCGACATCTGATTGTGGAAGCCGGCACCGGCACGGGGAAGACGCTGGCTTATCTCGTGCCCGTGATTCGCTCGGGCAAGCGCGTGATTATCTCGACGGGAACGAAGAATCTGCAGGAGCAGCTTTTTTATAAAGATGTGCCTTTCTTGGAGCAGGCTCTCTTCGCTGCAGGGGTTTCAGGCGGCGACAAAGAAATTCCTGGCTTCGCGCGGAATGACAAAGCGAATGGAGGCAAGCTTTCGGTTTGTTACATGAAGGGTCGCAACAATTATTTGTGCCGCAAGAAGCTTTACGACCTGACTGATCAACCGGTGCTGAGCGGGCTTAACGAGATTGAGCAATATCGCGCGATGGCGGCGTGGGAAAAAACCACGCAGACGGGCGACCGCGCCGAGCTGGCCGAACTTCCCGAGGCGAGCGTGCTGTGGCACAAGCTGGACGCGCGTTCCGACGCTTGCCTGGGGCAGAAGTGCAGCCAGTGGGAGCGCTGCTTCATTACCGAGATGCGGCGCAAGGCGATGGAAAGCGACATTATCATCGTGAATCATCATTTGTTTTTTGCCGATCTTGCCATCAAGCTGCAGGCCGAGGGCGCGGCCGATGCGGGGATTTTGCCGGAAGCGGCGGCGGTGATTTTCGATGAAGCGCACGAGATTGAGGATGTGGCCGGAAATTATTTCGGGATTTCGGTCAGCAACCTGCGGGTGGAAGATTTGGCGCGGGATGTTGAGGCTTCGCTGCAGCATAACCGTATGCTCTCGGCGGGGCTCTCCGGTGCGCTGGGAAGTCTGCGGGAGCGGTCGCAATTCTTTTTTTCGTTGCTGCCTGCGGGCGAAGGACGGTTTTCCTTCGAGACACGGCGTGAATTTCTGGAAGAAAATGGCGACGAGTTTCTGGCGCTGAATCAGGCATTGACGCGACTGGCAGGAGAGTTGGAGGGATTGCCGCAGAAGCCGGAGGAAGTTTTCAACTTTGTTCGGCGGGCGCAGGAGATTCAGGTGCAGCTTGGGTATGCGATGGAGGCGGAAGATCCGAACACGGTGTTTTGGATTGAGCGGAGGGGCGGACGCGGAAGATCTGGTTCATCACAGAGACAGCGAGACATTGGGAAAACAAAGGAAGGTTCTCAAGGCCTTCGCAATGAGGGCGGTCGGCAGAACGTGTTTCTGCAGGCTACGCCGATTGATGTGGGGCCGATTCTGCGGGAGTGTTTGTGGTCGAAATTGGAGTGTGCGGTTTTGACTTCGGCTACATTGGCGGTGGGTGGAGGGTTCGAGTACATTCGGCAGCGACTGGGGCTGGAGCACGCGCGCGAGTCGGTGTTGCCTTCGCACTTTGATTACGAGAGTCAGGCGCTGTTGTATGTGCCGCCGGACCTGCCTGATCCGCGCACGCCGCAGTTCGGCGTCATGGCGGCCGAGCGCATTCGCAAGCTGCTCGAGATTACGCGGGGGCGGGCGTTTGTGCTTTTTACCAGCTACGCGCAGATGAACGATATTTACCAGCGGCTGCTGGGAGTGATCGAATTTCCTATGCTGCGGCAGGGAGACGCGCCGAAGAGCGCACTGCTGGAGGAGTTTCGGCTGACGCCGAATGCGGTGCTGTTTGCGACTTCGTCTTTTTGGCAGGGCGTGGACGTGCAAGGCGAACAGTTGAGTTGCGTGATCATTGACCGGCTGCCGTTTGCCGTGCCCAGCGATCCGGTGGTGGCGGCGCGGGTGAAAGCGATCGACGCCGATGGCGGGAATGCATTTTTTCAGTATCAGGTGCCAGCTGCGGTGATCACGCTGAAACAAGGCTTCGGAAGGCTGATCCGGTCGCTGCACGATCGCGGATTGCTCTGCCTGCTCGATAACCGCATTTTGAAGAAGCAGTATGGAAGAGTGTTTGTGGAGAGCTTGCCGAATTATAGGAGGACGACCGAGATGCGAGTGGTGGAGGAGTTTTTCGGGGTCGTATAGCTTTCGGTAATACGCGGAGCCGGGCTGTACCCGGCGGGCAGCCGAGGCGGCTGTCCCTACGCGAGCCGTCGGCCTCGGAGTCTCCCTTCTTACCTTCGGTCTTCCGCTTTTCCCATGGTTGGCAGCACGCCCACCACAATCCCTGACGACTGTGCTTTCGTGTGATAGACGCGCTCGGTGGCTTTTACGAAGTCGGAGGGTTTGGCGTCGGGAATATTTACGAAAGTTTGTGGGTTGCGGTCGGTGAGCGGGAACCAGGAACTTTGTACCTGCACCATGATGCGATGGCCGCGGCGGAATGTGTGGTTCACGTCGGGGAACGTCGCGTTGATCTCTTCGACTTTGCCAGGAGTAAACGGCTCGGGCGTTTCAAAACTGTGGCGGAACTTTCCGCGGAAGGGTTCGCCGCGAACCAGTTGCTGATATCCAGCCATCGTGAACGATGGCGGAGGCACATCGGTTCGCGGCTTGTTGATGTCTTGGGGGAGGGGCGTGTCCAGTTTGCTGTCTGGATAGTCGGGCGGGTAGACGTCGATCAGCTTCACATCGAAATCAGAATCCGTCCCGCTGGTGGAAACGAAAAGCCGCGGCGAGATCGGGCCGGCGATGGTAACGTCTTCCTGCAGAACCGGCGTCTGATAGACGAGCACGTCGGTGCGACTGGAAGCGAATCGCTGATCGGAGAGCATGTATTCCTGCGGCACTTCCTCGTCAATGTAGTTTACAAAAGGTACCGGCTTGGCGGGATCGCTGAGGTACTCATCGAAGGCGGGAGAGTCGGTTGCGGGCGGCTCGAACGAGAGTCCGCCGTTGGCGTGAAGATACAGCGTTTTCGGCTCCGCATTTTTCGGAGGCCACGCCGAGTATTGCCTCCATACGTTGGTGCCTGTTTCGAAAACATACGCTTTGGGGAGCTTCGCATCGCCATTAGCTTTAAGATACTGTTCGAAAAACGGGAAAAGGATTTTGCTGCGGTAATACTCGCCGGTGTTGGCAGCGAACTCCACTCGCCCCAGATGATCGCCGGCATAGTGGGCCCATCCGCCGTGCACCCAGGGGCCTACGACGAGGGCGTTGAAAATTCCGGGATTATTTTTGTCGATGGCGTGGAACGTGGAGAAGGGGCCTTGCAGGTCTTCGGCATCAAACCATCCTCCGACGGTGAGCACGGCACAGCGAATGTTCTTCATGTGGGGCGCGAGGTTGCGGGCCTTCCAATAATCGTCGTAGGTGTCGTGATGGAGTTGGTCGTCGAACAGAGCGCTTTTACCTTCCAGATATTTTGAGAGATTGCCGATGGGCCCGACGTTGAGATAAAACTCGTAGCCATCTTTAGTGCCGAAGTCGAAGGGCACAAAAGTCTTCGGCGGGAGCTGCGGATTTTCCTGCGGCTTGAACGAACTGTAGAAGCCGAAATTTGCTGCCAGCATGAACGCGCCGCCGTGGTAAGCGTCGTCGCCCATGAAGAGATCGGTCATGGGAGCCTGCGGAGAAGCCGCTTTCAGCGCGGGATGCGAGTCGATGATGCTGGCGGAGGTATAAAAGCCGGGATAAGAAATGCCCCAGATGCCCGCGTTCCCGTTGTTGTTGGGCACGTTCTTGAGTAGCCAGTCGATGGTGTCGTAGAGATCGCTGGCGTCGTCCACGTCCTGCTTTGATTTCTTGTTGTCGAGGTGCGGACGCATTTCGACGAACGTGCCTTCCGACATGTAGCGGCCGCGCACATCCTGGAAAACGAAGATGTATCCCGCTTTGTCGAACTCGGGCGCGGGGCCCAGGGTGCGGCGATAGTGATCCACGCCGTAAGGTCCGACGCTGTAGGGCGTGCGGTCGATCAGGAACGGAAAAGTTTTCGAGCTGTCTTTTGGTACGTAGATCGAGGTGAACAGGTGGACGCCGTCGCGCATGGGGATGCGGTATTCATACTTGGTGTAGTGCTCTTGGATACTGAACTCCGGTGGTGCGTCAGGCCGGTTCTGGGCTATGGCGTTGAAAGAGACAAGGCCGGCGAAAAGCAGGTTCGCGAGAAGAAAAGGAAAGATAGAAGGAAGCAGAACCGGATTGCGACGTGGCATGGGCGCTCCTTGTTGCGGGCTGGAAGCCGAATAGGCAAGCTAACTGCCGTGCTCGGCGGGAGTCAAGTGGGGGGCAGTTGCGGTCGCGGCGAGGAACCGATCGAACTTCGCTCGACGGACAGCCGAGGGGGGCTATCCCCACATGCGCGTCTCCTAAACTGACGGGGCTTCGCGCTGCTTCGGCGCGGTACAATTATGTGTTTGACTGATTGCGGTTGGGCCTGTGTTCGCATGGGCCTTTGAGGGATGCATGTTCGAAGTTACGGTGGAAGACACGTTTGCCGCGGGACATTACCTGCGCAACTACAAGGGCAAGTGCGAGAATCCGCACGGGCACAACTATAAGATCCGGGTTACGCTGGCCGGAGCAGAACTCGACAAGGCCGGACTCCTGATCGACTTCAAAGATCTACGTGAGGTGATGAAGCAGGTGATCGATCGACTCGATCACAAGATGATCAACGACATCGAACCGTTCACCGTGATCAATCCTTCGGCGGAGAATCTGGCGAAGTACTTTTATCACGAATCCGATGCACGCCTGCAACGCGTGACTGGCGGGCGCGTGCGCGTGAAAGATGTGACTGTGTTTGAGACGGACACGACTACGGCGAAGTATAGCGAGTAGCGAAGATCAGGGGTCAGTGGCCAGGGGTGAGTGGCTAGCCATCTCCATATAGATATCCGTGCAGATTACTGAAATTTACAAGTCGCTTCAGGGAGAGTCTACCTATGCGGGGTTGCCATGTGTGTTTGTCCGGCTGACGGGCTGCAACTTGCGATGCTCGTGGTGCGACAGCGAATATACGTTCACCGGCGGGCGGAAAATGGCGATCGAAGAAGTGGTGGGTGAAGTGGACCGCCTCAGCTGCAGGAGCGCGAAGTGGTTCTGCTCATGGAGCGACTGCTGCGGGAAGGTTACGGCGTGCTTCTCGAAACCAGCGGAGAGCGGCCTCTGCAGAGGGTTCCGGCGGGTGTGGTGAAGATTGCCGACGTGAAGTGTCCAGACTCCGGCGAACCGGATACGTTTTGCATGGACAATCTGGAAGCGCTCACGGCGCGGGACGAGGTTAAGTTTGTAATCAGCAGCCGCGCGGACTACGAGTTTGCGCGTGACTTCTCGCAGCGGCACGGCTTGGCGCAACGAGTGAATGCCGTTTTGTTCTCACCTGCGTTTCGAAAAGATGCTACCGGGGCGCGAGACAGTTCGCACTGCCTACTCGATCCCCGGGAGCTTGCGGAATGGATGCTTGCCGACAATGTGCCGGCGCGGCTGGGGATGCAGCTGCATAAGTTCATTTGGGATCCGGCGGTGAAGGGCGTTTAGTGGCGGACTCGACAAAATCCCGCGCGGTGGTGCTGCTCAGCGGAGGCATGGACTCGGCGGTGTGCGCGGCGCTGGCGGTGCGCGACTATGGCGCGACGGCTGCGGTGCATGTCAGTTATGGACAGCGCACCGAAGAGCGGGAGCGGCAATCGTTTCTGGCCATCTGCCGGCGGCTCAACATTCTCGACCAGCTCATGGTTCGCAATGATGCGTTGTCTGCCGTTGGCGGTTCGGCTCTCACCGATGAAGGCATCGCCGTCCCGGATTCCGATGCGTCTGGGCCGGGGCTTCCGGGGCAAGGGATTCCGGGAGGCGGGGTTCCCGTGACCTATGTGCCTTTTCGCAATGCGCATTTTCTGGCAGTGGCGGTGAGCTGGGCCGAAGTGTTGGGTGCTGAGAAGATATATATCGGCGCTGTGGAGCAAGACAGTTCGGGTTATCCTGATTGCCGCCCCGCTTACTACCAGGCGTTCAACCAGGTAGTGCGCGCGGGGACGAAAGAAGGACGGATTGAGATTGTCACGCCGTTGATTGCGATGCGTAAATCTCAGATTGTGCAGCTTGGCCTTGAACTGGGCGCACCCTTCGATTTAACTTGGTCATGCTACCGGCGCGAGGATCTGGCCTGCGGTAGGTGTGACAGCTGCGTTTTGCGCATGCATGCGTTTCAGGCTGCGGGAGTGAAAGATCCGATTTCGTATGTAGAAGAGGCAAGGTAGATTAAGGATTCGGCCGGGAGGCCAAAATGAAGAAACATTTTGCAATTTTCGTGCTCGCTGTTCTGGCGGCCGCTCTGTGCGTGCCTTCAGTTTTCGCCCAGGCTTCGGGGTCGGTCAAAGGAGTGTGCAAAGACGCGCAGGGCAACCCCTTCGCCGACGCTGTGGTGGTCTGGGTCAATACGGATAATGGCCAGAAATATACCCTTAAGACCAACAAGAAGGGGGAATATTTTTCGTTGGGGATCGCCCCTGGCACGTACACGGTGACCCTTTACAAGAACGCCGATGATCTGAAGGCGAACAAAGAGACGGACCATGTCAAAGGATTCCACGCCCAGATCGACGAGAACACTGTGGATTTTGACGTGAAGAAGGAACAGGAGAGCGCAGCCAAGGGACAGGGCCTGACTCCGGAGCAGTTGAAGCAGATGCAGGAGGCTCAGGCCAAGCAGTCTAAGGAAGTGAACACGGTCAAGGCGCTGAACGAGAAGTTGCTCGCGGCCAAGACGGCTTCCGACGCAGGGGATTTTGACGGAGCGATCGCGATACTCACCGAGGCCAACCAGGTGGATGCTACGCGCGACCTGGTCTGGTTCAAGCTGGGCGATGCCTACCGTTTGTCGGCTCCCAAGCAGACTGATCCCGCCGAGAAGCAGAAACGCTTCGGAGAGGCGGCAGACTCGTACGCAAAGGCAATTGAGCTCAAGCAGGACGCCATCAAGTCCGGGAAAGATAAGGATCCCAACGCCACCAGGAATCTCGCCGCCTACTACAACAACATGGCGGACGCCTACAACCGGGCAGGCAGAATTGACGATGCGGTGAAGACGTATGAACTGGCTGCGCAGGCCGATCCCAGTTCCGTGGCGCAGTCGTATTTCAATATCGGCGCGGTTCTCACCAATGCGGGTAAGGTGGACGATGCCGTGGTTGCCTTCGATAAATGTATTGCCGCAGATCCGACGCGGGCCGAGGCTTATTACCAGAAGGGAGTAAATCTTCTGGGCAAAGCCACCTTGCAGGGCGACAAAATGGTGGCTGCTCCTGGTACCGCTGAGGCCTTCCAGAAATATCTGGAATTGCAGCCTACCGGAGGGCACTCGGAGGAAGCGAAAGCCATGCTGGCCTCCATCGGAGCCCCGGTGGAAACCGGCTTCAAGAAGAAGGCCACGAACAAATAGCGAAACTCAAGAAACGCAGCATGCCTTACTCGAAGGGCGGTCGAACCGGCCGCCCTTTTTATTTTGGCGAAAGCCCGGCGAGGTTACGAAGGGAGATGTACTTGCTGCCCTTAGCGTTACGGAGCGCCACGCGGTACAGTTAAGACAGTTCACATCGTTTTCCCTCTCTGTGGTGCGTGCGATTCCGCAAGTGCGAGGAGCGAATGGCATCACCGGGCATTGCCCCTATCTCTGTTGTTCTAGAAGGCTTTTCGGGAAAAGGCAGGGTAGCTACCCCTGCCTTGCTGAGCGCCATGCTGGGCGCCGCCGAGAAGATCAGCGACCTCATTTTCTCGCCCGGCCGGCCGCCGCAGGTGCAGGTCTATGGCCAACTGATTCCCGTGCAGGTTCCGGGGATGACCGTGCTCAACGCCGACGACACGCGGCATATCGCCGTGGATTTGATTGGGGACAACAAGCAGGCCATTACTACGTTGCGCGAGCATGGAGCCTGCGACATTTCTTATGGGCTGCCGGGGCTCGCACGTTTTCGGGTTAACATTTTTATTCAGCGCGGCAGTTGTGCCGTGGTAATGCGGGTGATTCCCACCGCCATCCCGGATTTCGCTACGCTGCGCTTACCCGAACAATTGGCGGATGTGTCGAAGCTGCGCGATGGCATTGTTCTGGTCACGGGTCCGGCGGGGTCGGGAAAGTCGTCCACCCTGGCGGTGCTGCTTGACTGCATCAATCGCGAAAAGTATTACCACATCATCACCATCGAAGATCCTATCGAGTTTCTGCACAATCACAAGAGCTCGACCATTCATCAGCGCGAGCTGCACAGCGATACTCCGAGCTTTGCCCACGCGTTGCGCTCGGCCCTGCGGCAGGCGCCCAAGGTGATTCTGGTGGGCGAGATGCGCGACCGCGAGACTATCGAGATTGTTCTGGAAGCGGCGGAGACGGGACACCTGGTTCTTTCCAGCCTCAATACCATGGACGCTTCGAAGACCGTGGAGCGCATCGTCACATCGTTTGCGCCCAACGAGCAGCAGTCCGTGCGGGAACGTTTTGCGAAGTCGTTCCGCTACATTATTTGCCAGCGCCTTCTGCCCAAGACCGGGCGCAATGGCCGCGTGCCGGTAATCGAGATTCTCAAGGCCAACGCCCGCACCCGCGAGTGTGTGGAAAAAGGCGAGCGCGAAGACAAGACGCTGCTCGATGCCATGAAGGCCGGGTCCGAGGAAGGCATGCAGTATTTCGACGGCGAGATTGCCAAACTAGTTCACGACCGCGTTGTGGATCTCGAAGTCGGAATCTCGTTCGCCAGCAATCCCGCAGTGCTGGGCCAGGAACTAGCGAGGTAAGCTGGCGGGCCTGCTGCGGGGTCGCGAAAAATACTCTGCAAGAAATCACATGGAACGCGGGGGCGTGCCTGGTCTTATTATGGGGGCATGACTCCGCAGCCTGACTCTCCGTCCGTGCTCAGCTTCGAAGAGGCGCGCCACGTCGTTCAAGAGCAAGCCGGGTCGATCAGACTCCATACAACTGAAGCCGCGGGCGCGACGGAAGCTGTGGATCTGCTCGCCGCCGCCGGCCGTGTGCTTGCCGACCCGGTCGTGGCTGACCGGGATATCCCGCCGTTCCCGCGCTCTACCCGCGACGGCTATGCCGTGCGCTCCGGCGATTTGTCTCAGCTTCCCGCAACCCTGGAAGTGATCGGGGAGATCCGAGCTGGAGAGAACCTAAATTCACTCCCCGCTCACGTAGATCCAGGCCAGGCGGTTTCCATCATGACGGGAGCGCCCGTGCCTGCCGAGACGGACGCAGTGGTGATGGTGGAATACACCTCGCGGCTGGGGTCGCGCATTGAAATCACGAGAGACGCTGCCACTGGAGACAACGTTGTTGCCCGCGGCGCGGAGGCGCGACAGGGAGGACTTCTGGTGGATCGCGGGGTGCGGCTGAATGACGCGGCGATTGCGCTCGCCGCTTCCGTGGGCAAATCGCGCTTGGAAGTCTATAAGCGACCGCGAATCGCAGTGCTCACCACCGGCGACGAGATCGTTGGTGTAGATGCCACACCCGGTCGCACACAAATTCGCAACTCCAACAGTTATTCGCTGGCCGCGCAGATTTTCGCTGCCGGCGGTGTTCCCGTACTTTTGCCGATCGCTCCCGACGAGAGTGAAAAACTTGGGCGGCTGATTGAACTGGGATTGCAATCTGATCTTTTGATTCTGACCGGCGGCGTTTCGATGGGACGTTACGATCTGGTTGAGCAGGTGCTGACGGAACTGGGCGCGGAATTCTTTTTCACTGGCGCAAAAATCCAGCCGGGGCGTCCGGTCGTGTTCGGGCGATTACGGTCGGCAGAACATAAGTATTTCTTTGGCCTGCCGGGCAATCCGGTCTCGACGATGGTCACATTCGAACTGTTTGCTCGGCCTATCGTCGAAGCCTTGTCGGGAATGTCTTCGCGGAAGCTGACATTTCTGCATGCCCGGTCGGCATCGGAAATCCGCGTCAAGACCGGGCTGCGGCGATTTCTCCCCGCGATTCTCTCTGGAGAATTGGAAAACTCGCAAGTCCATTTAGTGGCATGGCAAGGCTCAGGAGACATCGCGGCCACCGCGCGCGCAAACTGCTACGTGGTGATCCCGCCCGACTGCGAGGTCGTCGCCGCGGGGGAGTGGGTCGCGGTGATGGTGCGCTAATGCGTTTCACCCCAACCAACTCTTTGAAATGACTTGAAAACGGTGCGCGGTTCCAGCGCAGACATTTCCTGTTCGATCGCGCAGTCGTCTGCGTTCAGATCAGCCTTTTCCCGGCGTGTGAAATAATGATAACGGACCCGATCACGAATCAATGACGAAACTCTCCCACTACGATCATGCCGGCCGCGCACGCATGGTCGACGTTTCCGGAAAGAAGCCAGGCAGGCGCGAAGCCGAGGCCAGCGCGTTCGTCGCCATGAACCCTGCGGTGCTGGCGGCGCTGCCGAAAAATCCTAAGGGAGATCCCCTGGAAGTGGCTCGAATCGCAGGCATCATGGCGGCCAAACGCACCGCGGAGCTGATCCCTATGTGCCATCCTCTGCCGCTGGCGCGCGTTGATGTCGAGATGCGGCTGTGCGAGAATGGCGTCGCAATCGTCTCCAAAGTCGCAACTACCGCTCAGACCGGAGTTGAGATGGAGGCGCTGGTTGCTGTTACTGTTTCGGCGCTGACCGTGTATGACATGACCAAGGGGATGGACAAGGGGATCGAGATTCGCGAGATTGTGCTGGAACGAAAGACGGGCGGAAAGAGCGGCGATTACCGGCGTCCGCAGCGCTCGGAAAAGAAACGGTCGAAGAGGAAGCGCTCGTAGTGTGCGGCGAAGCTCATAGAGTAAGGAAAGAATAGTTCACTCGATTCATGGCCAACGACGTCAAGCTACTGCTGGTGGAAGACAATCCGATGGTGCTGGGCATGCTGCAGCAAGCGCTGTCACCGCTGGCGGTAGTGACGGCTGCGTCGGAATCCGCCGACGCGCTGCTCAAAGCGGTGGATGATCCTCCGGATCTGGTGGTCTGCGACTACCGCCTGCCCGGAATGGACGGGCGGCAGCTGATCGAGAAATTGAAGAGCCGGCCCAAGACCGCCAATTTTTCGGCCGTGCTGATGGCCAACAAGGCTGACATTGCCGAGCGCTTGTCGCCGCAAGACGCAGCGGACGACTATCTGGAGAAGCCATTTTTTCTGCGGGAAGCGGTAAAACGCATCAAGCGCATGATCGACCGTATCGCGCTGGAAAAGATGGCGAAGACGGCGCCCTCCGATGGAGTGGTGCGCGGCAATCTGGCACAGATGAACGTCATCGACCTGATGCAATCGCTGGAGATGGGCCGCAAAAGCTGCCAGCTCACGCTGACCAAAGATGGCGACAAGTGCGAAGTATTTTTCGTCGAAGGCCAGGTGAAGCACGCCACCTATGGTGCGCTGGTGGGAGATGAAGCGGTCTTCAAGGTTCTGCGCTGGACCGGCGGCAGTTTCGAGCTCGACTTCGAAGGCAAAACGGCCAAGGAAACCACGCAACTGAACACGCAGGGCCTGCTGATGGAAGGTCTGCGGCTGCTCGACGAATCGGCTCGCGATGGCGGCGGCGAGGGCGGAGAGAGTGCGGTGCCGAGCAGCGATCCGGCAGCCAGCGCGCCCGTTGCCACACCGGCTGGCGCGGCCAGCGCAGGCCGCGGCCGAAAAGAAGAGGAGGAAGATGTCCTCCTCGACAGCTGAGGTGGAGACGCCCGAGGTTTTTCTGGCCGCGGTGGTGACGGTCAGCGATTCCTGCGCCCGCGGCGAACGGAAGGACTTGTCTGGTCCGGCCGTGGCGCAAGTTCTGGAAAAACTTAGCTTTCGAATCGCCGCGCACGAAATTGTGCCGGACGATTCCATGCAGATTCAGAATCTGCTG
The DNA here is from genome assembly GCA_050014115.1 of Candidatus Sulfotelmatobacter sp. Lineage (GTDB taxonomy): Bacteria > Acidobacteriota > Terriglobia > Terriglobales > Acidobacteriaceae > Sulfotelmatobacter. Next base: position 13,556 of record JBEKDY010000081.1, read on the forward strand.
ATGCGCCTGGCGCTGGACGTGCAGTTGATCGTAACCACTGGCGGGACCGGCATTGCCCCCCGCGACGTTACGCCCGAAGCGACGCAAGCGATCTGCGACCGGATGCTCGACGGCGTGGCAGAGCAGATGCGCGGTGCAGGCATAAAGAGGACTCCATTCGCCGCGCTGAGCCGGGGCGTGTGCGGAGTGCGCGATAAAACTCTTATCCTGAATGTGCCAGGTAGCCCGGCCGGCGCGGTGCAATCGCTGGAAGCGGTGGTCGAGCTGATTCCGCACGCGCTGAAGTTGCTGCAGGGGCATACGAAACATTTTTAAGCCGGACTTTTCCGCTTCACAACGTGACCCTTCCGCCTTTCACGTAAACTGAATTCCTGTTGAAAACCATTGGACACATCCTGGCGCGGTATACCGCGTGGATATTCCGGTTGCTGGTGCCGCTGGGAATCTGGGGACCGTTCGCCGTCGCCTTCGCGGATTCGGCATTGCTGGGAATGCCCGTGGACGCCGTGGTCGCCGCCTATGTGTACAACGACCGCAGACATTTTCTCTTATATGTGATCCTGGCTTCGCTGGGCTCGGCGATTGGGAGTATCCCGCTCTATATTCTGGGATATTTGGGCGGCGAGAAGGTGTTGCGCAAGAGAATTTCCGAGGCACGCTTTCAGAAGATTCATGCATCGTTCGAGCGCCACGAATTCTGGGCGCTGATGTTTCCCGGGATGCTGCCTCCGCCCACTCCGTTCAAGGTGTTCGTGCTGGGTGCGGCGGTGTTTGAAATGCGATTCCGCGACTTCGTGGCTGCGGTTTTTGCCGGAAGATTCGTGCGCTTCATGGTGCTCTCTTTACTGACGCTATGGTTCGGTCCGCAAATTGTGGAACTTACGGGCAAGTTGTTTCGGCAGCATTTTTATTGGGTGTTGGGAGCGATCGTGGCAGGAGTAACGATTTGGCTGCTTCTGCGGCGGCGCGGGAAAACCAGGAAACTCGCGGCAAATAGTGAGAGTTGAGTCGAGGTCCGCTCGGGTCGGATTGTGCTCATTCCCAGCATCTCGCGGGCGAGTCCGCTGCGACCACACGTGAACTTATAGAACACATGCAGTTGAGCTCTATCGCGACTCTTAAGCTGCGGCGATGTGGTCGTCGGCGGAGCCACGCGCCCAGCGGGAAAGCGCTTGCACGAACACAGGCACTCCGAAAAACGCAACCGAGAAGAACAGGTCACTGGTCACCGTTCCGCGCAAGAACGGGAGTCCCATGGTGTACGACGTCATGAGTCCGCCGAAAGTCCGGGGATACATTCCTGACCAAGCCCACACTGCGAAATTGCTCAGCAGAAAGAACGATGCGGAACAGGTGAGCGCGGCGCCGACCACGCGCACCGGGCCGGACTTCTCCCGCAGATTCGATCCCAGCCACAGAATGGCCGCGTACCACGCCCAAGTGACCAACTGGTCCCAGGAAAACTGAAACGCATAGACGTACTTGGTAAGGATGACGTCGGTGATGGCAAGCAGCACCACAGGTATCCACATCTGGCGACGCGAACCACGAGCCCCGAAGAATAAGAGCGAAGCTCCGATCGGAGTGAAGTGCCAGGCATGCGGCAGAACGTTGAGCGGGCCCGCGAAGGGCAGGAAACGTACGGCGATTGCCAGGAGTATGAATAGATAAGCCAGCATGAGCACCCTCGAATACTAACTGTGGATACGAACCACTATTCTGGTCCACTGGCGGGAGCCCGTCAAGCATGAAGCTCGAATATCGGCGGCGGCTAGCCGGCCAGCTCTTCCATCTGCTTTTCGTCGATCACGGCCACGCCCAACTCCCGGGCCTTGTCGAGTTTGGAGCCTGCGTCCGAGCCCGCGACCACGTAGTCGGTTTTCTTGCTGACCGAGCCGGTTACTTTTCCGCCGGCATCTTCGATCATCTTCTTAGCTTCATCGCGGGTGAAACGCGGCAGCGTTCCGGTCAGCACAAATGTCTTGCCGGCGAGCCTGGTTCCGCGCTGCTTTTTTTCCCCGCTGAGCGTCAACTTGGCTTCGCGCAGACGGTCTACCAGCTTGCGATTCGCGGGAATGCTAAAAAATTCGGCGATGCTTTCCGCGATGCGCGGGCCAACTTCGTCGACATTCTGCAATTCTTCCACGGTGGCCTGCTCCAGAGCTTCCATCGAACCGAAATGTTCAGCCAGAAACTGCGCCGTGCGCTCGCCGACGAAACGGATACCGAGGCCGTAAATAACCCGCTCGAGCGGCAGCTTTTTCGACCCTTCGATTTCGTCGAGAATGTTTTGCGCGGACTTTTCTCCCATGCGCTCGAGACTGAGGAGATCAGCTTTGGTCAGCTTGTAAATGTCGGCAACGTTCTTGACCAGGCCGCGTTCGGTGAGTTGCGCGACCAGCGCATCGCCCATGCCGTCAATATTCATCACGCCGCGGGAGGCGAAGTGGAGAATAGTCCCCAGCAGCTTCGCGGGACAGTTGGCGTTGACGCATCGGTAGTCGACCTCGCCCTCAGTGCGCATCACTCTTGTGCCGCAGACAGGGCACTTTTCTGGCACATCGATATCGCCCCTACCGCGGGGATGATCTTTGTCCACCTCCACCACTTTGGGGATTACGTCGCCGCCACGTTCGACTCGCACCCAATCGCCAATCTTTACCCCCAACCGTTGGATTTCGTCCATGTTGTGCAACGTCGCGTTGCGAACCGTCGTGCCGCCTATAGAAACCGGAACCAACTCGGCTACCGGAGTAAGTTTGCCAGTACGGCCAACCTGCCAGCGCACGTTCTCCAGCTGGGTGATCCCCCCGCGCGCGGCGTATTTGTAGGCGATAGCCCAGCGCGGAGCTTTGCCGGTGAAGCCGAGTTCGTCCTGCAGCGCGGTGCGATCCACTTTGACGACGATGCCGTCGATCTCGTAGGGCAGAGAGTCGCGCTTGGCTTCCCACTGCTGGATGAACTCCCAAACTTCATCCATCGACGAAACGAGCCTGCGGTTTTGGTTCACTTTGAATCCGGCATTGTCGAGCGCTCCGAGCGTTTTCCAATGACGATCGAAATAAGTGCGGCCGTTTCGCAACAGCATGTAAGGGAAATAGTCGAGACGCCGTTGCGCTGTGATGTTGGAATCAAGTTGTCGCACGGTACCGGCCGTGAAATTGCGAGGATTCGCAAATGTTGGCAGGCCATCCCGTTCGCGTTCTTCGTTGATCTGCTTGAACGATGCGGTCGGCATGAGCAATTCGCCGCGCACTTCGAAGTCCGCGGGAATCCCTGCCTTCCTCACCTTCTCAGCAGGAATTAGCAGAGGAATCGAGCGCACGGTGCGCACGTTCAGAGTCACGTCCTCGCCTACCGACCCGTCGCCACGAGTTATGCCTCGGACCAGCTTGCCGTCCTCATAGATCAGCGCCAGTGACATGCCGTCGAGCTTCAGCTCGCAGACGTAGTCCACGTCACTGCGGCCGCTGAGTTCATGCACGCGGCGTTCCCAGTCCCGCAACTCCTCCTCGTTGTAGGTATTGTCGAGTGAGAGCATCGGCGAAGAGTGCGCGACCTTGACGAATCCCTCGCGGGGCTTGCCGCCCACGCGCTGGGTGGGAGAATCCGGTGTGATCAACTCCGGATGCTCGCCCTCCAGGTCTTTGAGTTGTTGCATCAGCTTGTCGAATTCGGCATCGCTGATCTCGGGCTGGTCGAGCACGTAATAGAGGGATTCGTGATGGCGGATCTTGTCGCGGAGGGATTCGATCTTCTTCCCGAGGTCTTTGGCGGCAGCAGGCATCGCAGAAGATTATAGGCGGAAGAAAACAGGTAGGGACAGCCGCTCTGCCCTGAGCGAATGGGCGGCTGTCCCTACGCAAGCATCGTCACACCAGGTCATCGAGCTTCAACACGTGCGCCCCACCCTTCCACGAGGCTTCAAACTCCTTCTGAACAAATCCCGCGTCGTACTCGCGTTTCTGTTGCAGCAGGGCCTGGCGCAGTCCCCACAAAGAGCGCGGATTCCGGGGGTTATGGTCGAGATCGGCGCGGAAAACTTTCTCCGCCCCTGCGGCATCGCCAGTCATCAGCAGCGCGCCCCCCAGAGACTCGCGGACAGGATAGAACCAGTCGGGCGGCTCGCCGTATTTGAGCGTGTCCTGGATCGCAACCGCCTCGCGCAGCATGGCGATCGCGCCCGCACTGTCTTTCTTGGCCATCGCGATCTTCGCGCCCAGAACATCCTTCGCGATTTCGAGAATGTCCTTGGCCTTGTTGTTGATCGGCATCTGGAAGACGACGTCGGGAGGCGTGGCCTCCTCAGCGTCGGAAACAATTTTGTACTCCGCGTCTGCCTCCGTCACTTTTCCCGTGCCGGCCAGTGCCAGCCCCCGCGCGAAATGCCAGAACACCGTAGCCGTCTTCATGGCGGCATCGGGCTCGGGCATTTTCAGAATCTCATTCCAATGATGGAAGCGTATCTCCACCGCTACCGGAATCGTCATGAAACCTTCGAGCGGCGGCATGTCTTTTATGTGCGGGCCCACGTTCTGGGTGAGCAGATCGGCATTCTTTCTCGACTCCAGGTAATTGCCATTCATCGCCGAACACATGGCGATGAAATGCAGGTTGTGGCTGTAGTACATCATCGGATAGATGCCCTGCACGCCCGTCGCCTTGATGTAGGCGCGGTCCACTTCGGCGGCCTTTTCATTCGTCTTCACCGCCGCGTCGTAGTCTCCAGTGCGGATGTAGACGTGCGCGGGCATATGCACGATGTGTCCGGCCCCGGGAGCAAGCGCGGCAAGTCTGTTGGCTCCGGCAAGGGCGCGCTCGGGACTACTCGAGGCTTCTACCGCATGAATGTAGTAGTGAATCGCTCCCAGATGGTTCGGATCGCGCTTGATCACCGACTCGAGAGTTGACACTATCTCTTCGGTCCCCGCCTCAGGCGTGCCATCCGTATGCCACAAACCCCAGGGACGCAGGTTCATGCCTGCCTCCGCGAAGAGCGTGGCGGCATCCAGATCGTCGGGAAATTCGCTCACCACCTGGCGCATGGCGTCGCGATAGTTCTCTGCAGCCTTCCTCAGATCGCTGTCCGGGTCTGCCGGATAACGCTTCGCCAGCGCCCGGATATACGCCTGCTCGCTGGGCGAGGCCGAGGCCGAAAGATCGACAGCTTTCTGCACCGCCTCGTGCGCCCGCTTGTAGCGATCCGGATCAGCGGAATCGTTGTAGTTCGGTCCCACCGCTTCGGCGACTCCCCAGTACGCCATTGCCAGCGTGGGATCGAGTTCCGCGGCATGCTGAAAGGAACGCGCCGCTTCGTCGTGATTGAAGCAGTAGATAAAGCGCAGTCCCTGGTCAAAGAACTGCTGCGCCTCCGGATTGTGCGTGGAAACAGGGTGATGGAGATCGCCCAGCCCGGTCACGAGCGTCACCGGACGGGTTTTGGCGTGGGGCGCGGCGTGGGAAGTGTGGTCCTGCGCTGCCACGGCCAAGCAGAAAAATACTGCGCACATAACGGTAGCCAGAATTTTCATCTGGTGATCCTCCTGAATGTCGTCTTGGTGCAAGTCGCCCGCAGCGCTGGGGGAAAAAGACACTGTGGAAAAGACGCCCCTTGCAAGTTGGCGACAGCTTATGCCAAATTGGGGGTTGTTGCCAAGAAGTTGAGCCGCGGCGCTAACGAATCATGCCAGATGCTCCATTAGCAACGAATGCACCTTCCCGCGGCAAGGTGTTCGCCGCCGAACTCCCGGTCGCTCTGCTGAACGCATTCAACACCAACAACCGCATCAACCAATATCTGATCGACCACATTCCTCCCGCGGCCTGGAAGGGAAAGACCGCCAATGGCAAAGGCCGCACCATCCCCGCGATCATCGCCCACATGCACAATGTGCGTGTGATGTGGCTGAAGGTTTCTGCCAAAGGCAGCAAGATTCCCGCGCAACTCGATCGCTCCAAGGTGACGCCCGCTCAGGCGTTGCATGCCCTGGAGCGCAGCCGTCACGCTCTGAGCGTGGTGATGATTGCAGCTTTGCAAAACGACGGACGCGTCCGCGGCTTTCGCCCCGACGTGGCGGGTTTCGCCGCCTACCTCATCGCGCACGACGCCCACCACCGCGGTCAAATCGCCATGCTGGCACGCCAGTTCGGGCATCCCCTGCCCCAGAAAGCGATGGTCGGCATGTGGGAATGGGGTAGACGGTAATCCGATCCTGAACTGACCTCCGGTACAATCCAGCTTCGCGGGACTCACGATGCGCAAGGCGGCCTTACTCTACAACCCCGAATCCGGCGGCCGCCGCTCGCGACCGCAGGCGGACCTGGAATCCGTTCTGCAACTTTTGCGCACAGCTGGCGTCGAAGCCAAGCTCGTGCTCTCACAATCCCGCGAAGATGCCGGCGAACATACTCGTCAAGCCATTGCTTCAGGTTGCGACACGATCTTCGCTTCTGGAGGCGACGGCACCATCCACAACATTATCCAGTCGCTGGCGATGTCCCCGGTAGCGCTGGCGATATTGCCGATGGGCACCGCCAACGTGCTGGCCCATGATCTGAATCTTCCTTTCGATGTCATCGCTGCCGCGAAAGCCGCTCTCCGCGCGTCTCCGCGCCGTGTGGCTCTGGGACGCATCCAATATTTGGATTTCGACGGCAAGCCGGGCACGCGCTTTTTCATTGCGGTGGCGGGCATCGGCGTGGACGCTCACCTCTTCTACAAGCTGCACGCGGGCAGGAAGCGGCGGTTAGGGATGACCGCCTACTACGCCAAAGCCTGGAGGCTCTGGCTCACTTACCGCATGCGGCACTTCTGGGTGGAATACCTCGTGGCTGGCACTGACGAACGCCGCAGCGCCCGGGTAACGGAGTTGATGGCAGTCCGCATCCGCAATTTTGGCGGCGTTCTGCACGAATTTGCCCCAGGCGCGTCCCTGGATCGCGATGACCTGCGCCTGATCGTATGCCGCACCGCGAGCCGCGCTGCGTATCTCGCCTACGTGACGCGCGGCCTGCTGCGCCAGAAGTGGTCTATCCCGGGTATCGACCTTGTGTACAGCAACAAAGTCTCGTGCCAATATCTTCCCGACCCCGCCAACGCTGCACCCCACCAGAAAATCTACGCCGAAGCCGACGGCGAATTGCTGGGCACCCTGCCAGTAGAAATGACAATCGTACCTAACGCCCTAACCCTGCTAGCGTAATGCGCGTGTGATAAATCATGTAGCGACAGCCGCCTCGGCTGTCCGGCAAAGCGAAGCGAGCCGCGAACCGTCCGAGAAGCGAGCCGCGACACGCCACAACTTCCAGCCAGTTTCCCGAGCCCCCATGCGCACCCACCCTCCCCCATGTCACAATATCCCGAGAACGCTTGGAACCCGTCACCCACTTCCTGACCGGCGCGTGCATGGGTCGCGCCGGGTTGAATCGCAACACAGCCCTGGCCACGCTGACGCTCACGCTCGCCGCCGAAGCTCCCGACCTGGACATTCTCAGCCGTTTCGGCGGCCCCGCATTCGGCTTCGCCCATCATCGCGGCTTCACTCACTCTTTTCTCGGCGCTCCCATCGATGCCGTAGCTGTGGTTGCCTTCGTCTACCTGATCTGGCGGCTGCGCGGTCGCAAGCTGAACAATCCGAACCTGCCGCCGCGCTGGGGAGTCCTCTACCTCTACGCGTGCCTCGCGGGACTCAGCCACATCCTGCTCGATTTCACCAACAATTACGGCGTGCGTCCCTTCTGGCCGTTTTACGAAAAATGGTACTCGTGGGACATCGTCTTCATCGTTGAGCCCGTGATGCTGGCCTTGCTGTTCCTGGGGCTGATCGTGCCGGAGCTCTTCTCCTTGATAGATCGCGAAGTCGGCGTGCGGCAGCACCGGCCGAGAGGCCGCGTCGCCGCGACTCTGGCCCTGGCAGGAGTAGTGCTGATGTGGGGAGTGCGCGATTACGAACATCGCCGCGCGCTCAATGCGCTCTCCGCCCGGTCCTACGAAAATGCTGACCCGCTGCGGGTTTCCGCCTATCCCGCGATGACCGATCCGTTTCACTGGTATGGCGTGGTGGAAACTTCAAGCTTCTTCGCGCTCGCCCCGGTGAACTCGCTGGAACCCGAGGTCGATCCCGAAGGCCGCCTCGAGATCCGCTACAAGCCAGAGGAAACCCCGGTCACATTGGCGGCCAAAAATTCCTATCTGGGTCGCGTCTACCTGTCCTGGGCGCAATACCCTATCACGGAAACCGAAGCGCTGCCCGACGACGGCTACATCGTCTATTTTCAGGATCTGCGATATGGCCAGATGCCAAGCGTCTTCACTCGCGGAGTCCGTCCGCGTCGCGGCCCACTGGGCGCCGCCGTGCGCCTGGACAAGAATCTAAAAGTTGTCGGCGATGTCTACGGCTCCGGAAAAAATGAAGTCACCGTCCCGGAACCAGGCCAGAAGAAGAAGTGACCCGCAACCTTGTCATTCTGAGCGAAGCGAAGAACCTATGCAACACGGCGCCACCACTGGCGATTGAGGGAGTTCCGACACTCCTTTACTTTGCATTCGTGGCCACTCAGGGCATATGCAACGCACCTGCTAAACAGTTTTCGCCAGCGCCCCGCTAATCCGCTTCCAGGTCACATCCAGCATCTCCGGCAGAATGCGAGTCTCTCCCACCACGGAGAGAAAATTCGCATCCGCCACCCAGCGCGGCAGCACATGCATATGAATGTGCCCTGCGATCCCAGCTCCCGCGGCCTTGCCGATGTTCATTCCCAGGTTAATTCCGTCCGGATGGTAGAGATCGCGCAGCACGGACTCCATGCGCTGGCTAAGACCCATCATTTCGTGAGCCGCTTCCGTCGGCAGCTTCTGCAACTCGTCCAGATGGGCATAAGGGACCACCATCACATGCCCCGGCGTGTAGGGATACGCATTCAAAATGACGAAACATCGCTCGCCGCGATAAACGATCCCCGCCTTGGCGTCGTCTCCGCTCTTAACCGCGTCGCAGAAAACGCACTCCGAAATCTTTCCGGCCGAAGAAACGTAGGCGTACCGCCACGGCGTCCAGAGATAATCCATAGCGGCAGGTTAGCAGATGCAAACCGCCGCGGGGAACTCGCGCACTTGCCTGAAAAGCTCTTCGTGATACTTCGTGCCCTTAGTGGTTCATCGTTTTCTCTTCCTCCACCTCGAAAAGACCCACCGCTGCCGAGCCTGCGCGCCGCAAGCCTTTTCAGACATTTTTCCGCATTACCAGACCCTCCTGCCTCCAGCCCGAGATTTGCGTTTGACACTGTTTGTAACCCGTTGCTATAGTCGAAGTGTTCCCTTTGGACGCGGGTTTCTGTAAAACGTCCGACAGCTGGTTTTGTCAGCTCACTCGCCAGGGTGAGCCCACTACAACCAAACGACGCACTCCAGCAGTCCGTCAGGCAGGCCCCGCATCCCGTTCATCAGAGAGGCATGACCTTGCTCCCGAATCATCGGATGAGCCCGGCTTTGCCGCGCACGACGCTACCGCGCAGGACACAACCGCTCAGGAAATAGCCGAGCACGAGGCATCCCAGGAAGACAAGCCTTCCGGCGAAGACTTCGCCTCCGCGCTCGAGACTTTTACCACCGAAGCCGAAGAAGCCGCAGCCGGCGCCGACCGCGTCATCAAAGGCACCGTACTCAAGCTCACCAGCACGCATGTGGTGGTCGACATTGGCGCCAAGTCTGAAGGCATGTTGCCGCTCGCCGAAGTGCTCGACCACGAAGGCAAGCCCAAGGTAAAGCCCGGCGACGAAATCGACGTGATGCGCGACAAGGGCCAGACCGAGGAAGGCTACATCAACCTTTCTCATCAGAAGGCGCAGCGCATTCACGCCTGGGACGAAATTGAGAAGGCCTACCACGACAAGAAGCCGATCAAAGCAGTCGTGATCGAACGTATCAAAGGCGGCCTCACCGTCGACATTCTCGGCGCCCGCGCCTTCCTGCCCGGTTCGCAGGTGGATGTCCGCCCCGTCCGCAACCTCGACGGCATGAAGGGCCAGACCATCGAAGTCGCCATCATCAAGCTCAACAAGAAGCGCGGCAACATCGTGGCGTCACGCAAGGAACTCCTCGAGGGCGAGCAACTCGAAAAGCGCTCAAAAACGCTGGAGCACCTCGAAGAAGGCGGAGTGCTCACCGGCGTAGTAAAAAATCTCACCGAATACGGCGCATTCGTCGACCTCGGCGGCCTCGACGGCCTGCTCCACATCACCGACATGTCCTGGGGACGCCTCACTCACCCCCGCGACCTGGTCAACGTCGGCGATCAGATTCAAGTAAAGGTTCTCAAGTACGACAAAGAAAAACAGCGCGTCTCCCTCGGCTTCAAGCAACTCACTCCCGATCCCTGGCTCGACGCCGAGCATCGTTACCCCGTGGGCGCTCATGTTAGCGGCCGCGTCATTAGCGTCACCGACTACGGCGCGTTCGTCGAACTCGAGCAAGGTATCGAAGGCCTCGTCCACGTCAGCGAAATGACCTGGTCCAAGCGCATGAAGCATCCCTCGAAGCTGGTCAACGTAGGCGATCAGGTCGATTGCGTCGTGCTGAACGTTAATCCCACCGAGCGCCGCATTTCTCTCGGCATGCGCCAACTGGCCGCCAATCCCTGGGATTCGCTGCACGAAAAATTTCCCGTCGGCATGACGGTGGAAGGCCGTGTCCGCAACCTAACCGACTTCGGTGCCTTTCTCGAAATTGAAGACGGCATCGACGGCTTAGTCCACGTCAGCAACCTGAGCTGGACGAAGCGCGTAAAGCACCCGTCAGAAGTTCTCAAAAAAGGCGACCGCGTAAAAGCCATCGTGCTTGCCATCGAGCCCGACAAGCGCCGTCTCTCTCTCGGAGTCAAACAACTGCAGCCCGACATCTGGGAATCGTTCTTCGAGACTCACCACATCGGCGACGTCGTCCACGGCAAAGTGCTGCGCGTAGCCGCGTTCGGCGCGTTCGTCGAAATCGCCGAAGGCGTCGAGGGCCTGTGCCACAAATCCGAAGCGGTCGATGGAAACGGCCAGCCCATGACCCTCGAGCCCGGCTTCGAACACGATTTCAAAATCATCAAGATGAGTCCCGAAGAAAAGAAAGTCGGACTCAGCATCCGCGCCGTCGGCGAAGAAGCCTCGCGCATGGAAGTGGAAGCCTACAAGCAGCCCGTCTCCAGCACCAGTTCTACCATCGGCGAACTGATCAACTGGAAGCGCGCCAGCAACGAAAGCAACTAAGCTCACTCCATCACCAACGCACTGTCATCCTGAGCGAAGTGGCAGGTTCGCGCACAGCGAGCCTGCTACGCAGTCGAAGGATCCCTATAAGCTTCTCTGCTCCACGTTCTCCGCGCGGTTTACCCTGTGTCCCCCCGTGGTTGAAGAATTGAATACACCACCCCGGTTTGGCCCGCCCCCACACCCTGTTCTAGAATCATTCGTCCCCTCGAACTCATCTTTAATACCGAGGTCTATTCCTTTGCCCGAAACTCTCTACGACATCGCCATCATCGGCAGCGGCCCTGCCGGCTACACCGCCGCCATCCGCGCCGGCCAATGGGGCCTGAAAACTGCGCTAATCGAAAAAGACGGATTCCTCGGCGGCACGTGCCTCCATGTCGGTTGCATTCCGACCAAAGCGTTACTCTTCAACGCCGAACTCTGGGACCACCTCAAAGACGCCAAAGAATTCGGCATCGAAGGCGTGGACGCCCGCAAGCTGAACTGGGCCGCCGTCCAGGACCGCAAATCAAAAATCGTCGCCAAACACGCCAAAGGCCTCGAGTTCCTGATGAAGAAAAATAAAGTTGATACGGTTAAGGGTTATGGAAAACTTACCGGCTCCGCGCAAAACGGCGTGTTCACCGTCGAGATCGTCAACGACAACAAAGCTACCCACCTGAAAGCGAAGAACGTAATCTTGGCCACCGGCTCCGAAGCCCGCATGCTTTCAGGCCTTGAAGCCAACGATCGCATTCTAACGAACATCGAAATCCTCAGCCTGAAAGACCTTCCGAAATCCTTGGTCATCGTCGGCGCAGGAGCAGTGGGAGTAGAGTTCGCCTCAATCTACCGCTCGTTCGACTGCGAAGTGACCATCATCGAAATGCTGCCGCGCCTGGTTCCCGTCGAAGACGAAGAAATATCCAAAGAACTCGCCCGCGTCTACCGCAAGCGCGGCATCAATTTCCACACCGGCGCCAAAGTCGACAAAGTAGAAAAAACAAAAGCGGGAGTCGCTGTCACCATCACCGTCGACGGCAAGCAGCAAAAGATCGAAGCCGAAAAAATCCTGATTGCCGTCGGCCGCAAGCCCCGCACCGAAAACATCGGACTCGAACGTACCAAAATCAAGCCCGACCGCGGCTTCATCAAAACTGATTCCTGGATGCAGACCTCCGACCCCGGCATCTACGCCGTCGGCGACATTGTGCTCGGCAGTCCGCAACTGGCGCACGTCGGCGCCATGGAAGCCATCGTCGCAGTCGCGAAAATCGCCGGCAAGCCCGGCAAGCCAATCAACCCCGAACACATCCCCGGCGCAACGTATTGCCATCCCGAAATCGGCAGCGTCGGCCTAACCGAGACCCGCGCCCGTGAAGCCGGATATAACGTAAAGATCGGCAAGTTCCCCTTCACCGCCAACTCGCGCGCCTCGATCGTCGGCCAACACGAAGGCTTCATCAAAATCGTCAGCGACGCCGACTACGGCGAAATCCTAGGCGTCCACATCATCGGCCCCCAAGCCACCGAATTAATCGCCGAAGCAGTGGTCGCCATGGAACTCGAAGCCACAGTAGAAGATCTAATGTGGACCATCCACGCCCACCCCACGCTAGCCGAAGCCATGCTGGACGCCGCAAACAGCGTCTACGGAATCCCAATCAACGCATGAAACTGATAGCCGCGGATCATAAGATGAACGTGAATAAAACAAAAAGTCTTGTCATCCTGAGCAAAGCGAAGGACCTGTGTAATTCCACGGCGCGCCCGGCCCCGTCGCCGTTGGAAAGATTTGGGTTAATCCGCGAGAATCCGCGCAAATCCGCGGCGAAAAGCCTTTGATCTCCGTCCTCCAACTCGGCACCATCGACTATGCCACTGGCCAGCGCCTTCAGCAGCAGCTAGTCGCCCTGCGTAAAGAAAACAAAATCGGCGACGTCCTCCTCCTGTTAGAACACAAGCCGGTAATCACGTTAGGCCGCAACGCCAAAGCCGCCAACGTAATCGCCTCCCCCGAACTCCTCGCCCAGCGCGGCGTCGAACTCTTCGAATGCGACCGCGGCGGCGACGTCACCTTCCACGGCCCCGGCCAGCTAGTCGGCTACCCAATTTTCGACCTCCGAGCGCACGCGAACTCCAATTCTCTGTCATCCCGAGCGGAAGAGAACGATCCGCTTGCGGATCGTTCTCTGCAGTCGAGGGACCTTGCGTTACCCGCGCGCAAGCATCTCGGCGCAGTAGATTTCGTCCGCCGCCTCGAAGAAGTCCTGATCCGCACCTGCGCCGATTTCACGATCGAAACCAAACGCATCCCCGGCCTGACCGGCGTCTGGACAAACCCCAATCCCTTGTCATCCCGAGCGGAAGAGAGCGATTCGAAGAATCGCTCTCTGAAGTCGAGGGACCTGCTGTTTGCCAGCACCGCCACAAATGTCGACTCCAAACTAGCCGCCATCGGCATCCACATCTCCCACTCCGTCACTTCCCACGGCTTCGCCCTCAACGTAAACCCCGACCTGACGTACTTCAACCTGATCATCCCCTGCGGCATCACCACAAACCCAGTCACCTCAATGCAAAAAGAACTCGGCAAACACCTCGACATGACCGCAGTCGCCGAATCCGTCTCCCGCAACTTCAGCAAAGTATTCTCCACCCAAATCCTCGGGCTCGAAAGTATCGATGCCCTCCTCGGCCACACAGTCGGCGTCCCGATGAAGCCTCCTACCGAGCTTCGCCGACTTCACGAAGAAGACGACTCAACCTGGGCCTGAAGCCTCGTCAGACTCATCGCATCCGCTCTAGCACTCTTTGCGAAATCAATGAATCCAGAAGCGCGTCGTCAACGGCACTTCCAAAAACGACACATTCGGGATGGAAGCAATCGTAGGCACCAAACTCAAGGACGCCACTCTTTTCGACTTGAATGTGGAGGACGCTTCGCGGCACGGTTTTTCCGACGGCTGAAAGTATTGACTGAGACGTCAATAATTCCAGCGGCAAGACTACAAAATCCAGTTTAGGCGAAGTGGTGTTTCTCCTGAGAACCGCGGTTTCTTGCTCCGAGGCTCCCGGAAGTGAGAGTAGCTCTAAGTCGCGCAAGTTCCCTTCGAAGGAGATATGGGCATCGCCCACAAGCTTCTCGATAATGGCGGCTAAGAGGCGTTTTTTATCGCGTACACGCCATTGTGCTTTCGCCGAATGCATGCTCGCAACTCTAACACCTACGCCGCCATCGACGGGCCGCTCTAGCCCTCGCCCCCGCTCTCGCGTTACCATCAACTACGTTACTCTTCGCGAGCGTTATTCCATGCCCAGAAAAAAACAGAAATCCAAAGCGACCCCTAACGGAACCCATCGGCACAACGGTGCATCTCGGTCCAAGTCCACCACAATGGACCTCCGCACCTACAGCATCCCCGATCTCCGCCTCGAGCACCCCAACCTCTCCGTCCGCCAAGTCGTCGTCAAAGAAAACGAAAAACACAAAGACGCCCCCGACCACGTCCGCTACGAAGTCACCGGCAATCTCGACGCCCCCGTTCCACCCATCCGCGACTCGAAATATCTGAGCAAGCAACAAGCCATCGAGATCTACCGCTTCATGCTGCTCAACCGCAAAATGGAGGTCGCGCTCGAAAATCTCTACAAGCAAGGCAAAGTCGTCGGCGGAGTCTATTTCGGGCTCGGTCAGGAAGCCTGCTCCTGCGCCTCCGCCTACGCGCTCGACAAAGACGACTGGTTCGCGCCCATGATCCGCAACCAGGGCTCGCTCCTCGTCCGCGGATTCGCCGCCCGCGACACCATGATGCAGTACATGGCCAAAGCCGACTCGCCCACCCGCGGCCGCGACGGCACTAGCCACTTCGGCGACATCGAAAAACGCAACATGGTCTCGCCTATCTCCATGCTCGGCGATTTAATCCCCGTGCTCTCCGGCGTGGCGCTCGGCGCGCGCCTGCAAGGCCGCAACGTCGCCGTCATGACCTACATCGGCGACGGAGGCCAGTCCACCGGCGTCACCTACGAAGGCATCAATTTCGCCGCCGTGCAAAATCTCGGCTTAGTGCTCTTCATCGAATCGAATCTCTGGGCCTACTCCACGCCCTCAGAAATGCAATACCGCTGCCAGGACCTCGCCGAACGCGCCATCGGATACGGCATCCCCGGCATAATCGTCGACGGCACCGACGCCTGCCAGGTCTACGACGCCGCCCGCGAAGCCGTCGAACGCGCCCACGCAGGCGAAGGCCCAACGTTAATCGAAGCCAAGATGATGCGCATGAAAGGCCACGCCATCCACGACGCCGCCGCCTACGTTCCGAAGCCAATGTTCGACTTCTGGAAAAAACGCGACCCCATCGCAAGATTCGAGAATTATCTGGTGAAAGAAAAAAAGTGGCTGACGGGAAAAGAGAACGCCGATCTAATTTCAGAAGTGGAACGGATAATAGAAGAAGAAAGAGAAATAGCCGTGAACTCCCCAATGCCCACGCCCGAGTCAGCAGAAGGCGGCGTCTTCTGCGAAGAGGGCTGCCACGAAATCAAGCCAAAATACGGAATGCCCAAAGTGAAGAAGGGAACCGGCAGCTTCAAAGAAACGGAAGCAGCTGTGCATTTGAAGTAGATTTATCTGCGAAAATCCGTGCAAATCCGCGGCGAAAGATTTTGACCTTATGCAACTCACCTACCTCGAAGCCATCCGCCAGGGAATCTGGGAAGAAATGGACCGCGACCCTTCCGTCTTTTGCCTCGGCGAAGACATCGGCATCTACGGCGGCGCCTTCAAAGTCACCGACGGATTCATCGACCGCTTCGGCCCCGAGCGTGTCATCGACACTCCCATCGCGGAATCCGCCATCGTCGGCGCAGCCTTCGGAGCCTCGCTCACCGGCATGCGTCCCGTCGCCGAATTCCAGTTCATGGATTTCATCGGCTGCGCCTTCAACCAGATCACCAACATGGTTGCAAAAACGCACTACCTCTGGGGCGCGCCCGCTCCGCTCGTCCTGCGCGGCCCCAGCGGCGGATACGTCCACGGCGGTCCCTTCCACTCGCAGAATCCCGAGATGTGGTTCGTCCACAATCCCGGCCTCAAAGTCATTTGCCCCGCCACGCCCTACGACGCCAAAGGCCTCATCAAAGCCGCCATCCGCGACAACAATCCCTGCATTTTCTTCGAGCACAAATATCTCTATCGCCGCATCAAAGGCGAAGTCCCCGCCGATGACTACGTCGTCCCCATCGGCAAAGCAAATATCGTCCGCGAAGGCCGCGACCTCACCATCATCACCTACGCCGCCATGGTCCACACCGCATTAGAAGCCGCCGACATCCTAAGCAAAGAAGGAATAGAAATAGAAATCCTCGACCTCCGCACCGTCTCGCCGTTAGATCGCGAAGCGATAGCAGCCACAGTAAAGAAGACAAACAAAGTCATCATCCTCCACGAACACTCCCGCACCGGAGGCCTCGCCGGAGAAATCGCCGCCATCATCAACGAAGAAGCCTTCGACGATCTCGACGGCCCCATCGTCCGCATCGCTGGTCTCGACTCGGCGATCCCGTTCTCCCCGCCCCAGGAAGAACACTACCTGCCAAAAGCGGAAGACGTAGTCCGCGAATCCCGCCGCCTGAAAGCGTATTGAATGTCGACGCTCCAATCGCCACAGAACGCGAAGGAACGTCTGACTCGCGCGATCCATTCTTTGCACGGCCTAAGTTGCGGC
>JBEKDY010000082.1:0-23356 GCA_050014115.1 Candidatus Sulfotelmatobacter sp.
CCCGGCGGATTGAATCCGTCGATCATCGGCGCATACGGCTCGGTCGGCGATCCGCTGGGTTGTATCGCGCAGGCGGCGGCCCTGGCGGCCACCATCCCGGGATTCAACGTGAACTGCAATCCCGCCACCTTCGCTGGTTGCGTGCCATTCGGCGACATGGACGCGAACTATTCCAACGGCAGCTCGATTTACCACGGCTTCAGCGCCAACCTGCGCAAGCGATTCAACCGCCACTACGAGTTCCTCGCCTCTTACACCTGGTCGCACGCCATTGATGATTCCACCGATCTGCAATCCACGCTGACGCCGCAGGACAGTTACTTTCCCGCTGAGGATCGTTCCACTTCGCTTTTCGATCAGCGGAATCGCCTGGTCTTCAGCGGGGTTTATCAGAGCGAACAGCTTGGCGGGAACGGGTTCGCCAGCAAGTTCTTCAGCAATTGGACAGTCGCTCCGCTCATCGAAATCGCTTCCGGCCGGCCCTTCAACATCATCACCGGGAACGACGACAACCTGCAGCTATCGTCCCTGACCGGCCGGCCCAATACCACGGTCAATCCCATCTGCACGGCGGCTGGCTACACGCCGGTGGCATCGAAGTTTTCTCCCACCGGCATGTTCCAGGAACCGTGCCTGCAACAGTTCATTGTCGAAGGCGTTGCGCCCACTCTGCAGCAACTCGACGGCAACCTGGGCCGCAACGCCGGAGTTTCGCCGTGGAACGTGTTCAACGATCTGCGCGTGGCCCGGCGAATTTATCTTGGCGAACGGTTTAGCTTGGATCTGATAGCTGACATGTTCAACATCGCCAACAAGTACAACGTGTCCGCGGTCAGCCCGCTGTTTACGAACGCGGGGCAGGCAACATCGGCGTATGATCCGCGGCAGTTTCAGTTCGCAGTGAAGATTAACTGGTAGGAGGGGATGGGCTTCGGGCTTCGGTGCTGCGAAGCTCCGGCTCTGGAGCGGGAGCGCCGGGCTTCGCCCCTTCGACTTCGCTCAGGGCAGTCTCTGGCTTGGACAGCCGAGGTGGCTGTCGTTACATGGATCGGTTTTTCAGTAAACTAGCGAACTATGTCTGACCAAGGTGTCGTCCTTCCGCCGGAGACTGTCGCTCCGCAACCGCCCACCTACAATGCTTTCCGCGGACCCAACGGCATTCGCCCGGGCTGGCGCGTGCTGATTTTTCTGATGATCGTCTGCGGGGTCCTACTCCTTTTGGCGGGGGTCCTGAGGTTTGCGGCGCTATTTCTGTTCGGGGAGATTCAATTGGGCGGTGGGCCCCAGCTCACTCCTGTAGGGACGGTCAGCCTCGAAGGCACCATACTTTTCATTACCGTGATCTCTGCGCTGATCATGGCGAGGATTGAGCGGCGCAAGTTTGGCGTCTACGGCCTGCCGGCGAAGTTCGCGTTCCGCAAGGATTTCTGGGTTGGTACCCTCATTGGCTTTCTCGCGATCAGCGCCTGCCTGCTCGGCATTTTCGCGCTCCACGGATTCCAACTCGCCGGCCTCGCGATTCACGGTGCCACGATTGTCACCGCGGTTGCGGCCTGGAGCGCGGCTTTTGTGGTCGTCGGGCTGGCGGAGGAATTCGCCTTTCGCGGATATCTCCAGTACACGCTCACCACTGGAATGGGTTTTTGGCCGTCGGCGATTTTGTTGTCGTTGCTCTTCGGGCTGGCCCACGCCAGCAATCCTGGGGAGAGCAGGCTGGGGCTGCTCTCGGTGGTGCTTTTCGGATTGCTTTTCTGTTTATTCCTGCGGCGCACCGGAAATCTCTGGTGGGCGGTAGGCTTCCACGCGGGATGGGACTGGGGGCAAACTTTTTTCTATGGTGTTCCCGACAGCGGACTCGCTGCTTATCATAACCTGTTCAACTCCGTGTTCAGCGGCGCGACGTGGCTTACCGGAGGCAGCGTGGGCCCCGAGGCCAGCATTTTTACGCCGATCGTGCTGGCGCTGGTTGCAATTCTGTTCAGCCGCGTCTACCGGGAGAGGAAATACCAAGCGAGCCGTCTAGCGCCGTAAACTCTGGGTAGACACAACTGGGACTTCGCGAAAACCTGAAGGCAGCGGCCGCTTAAGCCGCGCGTTCCGGCGGACTCGATTTTAAAGCCTTCCCAGCATTGGCGGCGTCCAGCCGTATTCTGGTGACGCGCGCCGTTTCCTGGAGCAGCGAGTCGGTTGCGTTCGGCCCGTCTCCCGCCATGACTGAACCCGCGGCCAAGGCAAAGCGCAGCGCGTCCGTCTGATCTTCAAAATACAGAATGACTTGTCCCGACATAGTATTTCCCCCGAGTGTGGACCTTCCCGCAACGGCGTCCTGGAAAAACTTTCGACGAGGTGGCGCGCGACCAACGTGGCGCAAAAGGAACTTTCCACGATTGTCAGGGATGGATCAGCCGGGTCAAAGTACTCCTCTTGGTTCCCGCGTGTACTCAGGAGTTCCTGCGGTCCACTAGAACTTGACCATGATGTCGAAGTCGACCAGCATTTCATCCTTGCGGAGATCGGGAAACCACACGCTGCTGCCTTGTGCCCCGCAGGCCGTTTGCGCGCCGCTGAGCGTCTCCTGCATCGACGAATTCCCATCATTGCAAGCGAAGTACTGGGGATATCCGTTGTTGGTGTAAGGCACTCCCCCCGGGCCGGGCGGCGTGACTCCGCCGTGGCCAGTCCAGTACGCAACGTTCGCATGGCGATAGTCGGCCTCCCAGCGGAAGGTGATCCACTGCTTCGGCATGTAATCAAACGTGATCGAAGAATCCCAGGCCTTGAATGAGTCCCCGGGATTTCCGGTAAAGTACGGTGCGTTAATCGCCGCTGAGGATGCAGTCTCGCCGTTAATGGGCGGGAGCAGCACCAGATAGCGGCCTGGATTGTTGATTTGGCCGACGCCGAGCGTCAATCCGTATTTGTCTTTCTTAAACCACGTGCGGTTGTAGAGCATGTAGCCGATGAAGCTCTGCTTGGGATCGACTCCTCCCTGCGGAAAATTGGCACTCACTGGTCCCAGCGGGTCCTTCTTGTTACCGTGGCAGCTCACGCCAGCCAAGGTGGCCGTGCTGGGGCCGAACTCGCAACCCAGATCGCCGGTGAACGAGAAGGCCAGCTTGTCGAGGAACCTCTCCGGATGGTCGTAGTATTTGATCTCGATGCTATCGTCGGTGTGGATGCGGCCGCGATTCGGTATATACAAATCATCATGACCGAGACCGTAGTTGTTGGAGATGATGTTCACCCATGGTCTGGGAGTCCACTTGATCTGCCCGCCTAGGCCTTTCCTTGTATTGGACGAACCGTAGGACTGCCATCCATTGATGATCCATGGTTCAATCTTCAAGTGAGGAGTGGGGAAAATCTGTATTCGAAGCCCCTGGAAAAACCACGGCGTGTTCGAGGAAACGTAGGAAGGCTGGTAGGCCCAGTTATCGAAGTTGTAATAGCTGAACAGGCCGATGTAGGACATGAAAATTCCTGCGTCAATGTTGATGCCGTTCCACACGTTGAGGTGGTAACCGCCATAGGCCTCCGCCAGGTAGCGGTCCGCATCGGCGATGTTCCATTGCCCCTTGGAGTAGCTGGGGTCATTGCGGATGGTGGCCGTGGAATACATGCCAAACTGGGTCATGAAGCGGGCGCGAACATTGTCGAGGTGAAAGTCGCCGCCCAGACCGAGCTGCTCGAGTTGGATTTCGTTCGCGCGAAATAGCTCGCTGGACCCACCCTCGGAATTGTCGATGGGCTTGTTGAAGTCGTAGTTATAGGTAACGTCGGCGCGGATTTCCGGAGTGAAGAACTTCGTATCGAAAGCCGTGTCTTTGTTCCGCGGGTTGCCATTCAGCCAGGTCCAGTCCCAGTCCGAGAAAGGTGCGATCTTTTCCTGCTTTGCGGGGACCGTCGAGTCGCTGGGCGCTTGCGCAACCGAGACCGATGGACTTGCGCTTGCGCTTCCGCTTGCCGGAGCCGGAGCGGCTTCCGATTTTGTGGGAACCGCTGCCGCTGCTGGTTGTGCAGACCCGGGTTGTGCAGACCCCGGCTGTGTGGCTGCATCGCGACTTTTCAATTCCGCTTCGAGTTGTTCGATGCGCGCCTTCATGGCAGCCAGTTCCTTGGCGATATCGATCGAGAGCTCGGGATCGGCCTTGGCTGGAGGCCGCGCGGTTGCTGGTGCTGCGCTGTTCGCAGTATTGGTCTCAGCGGATAACGGGTCGTGCACTGCGGCCACCTTCGTTGGCGTGTCCGGTTGATTTTGAGTCTGCGCGTAACCGCGCGCACTCCCACCCGCACAGAGACTCAAGGCAAACATCGTGCAGAAAACTGAAGCCGCACCGGGCTTACGCAATACAGCGTTCGTGATTTTCAAGTTGGAATCCTCTCCGGTCCGAAGTCCGGTTCTACACTCAATCGCAACACTTTTTTCTGGCTGGTTTCCTTTGGCTCTCCATCCACCATCACATTCGAAAACTCATAAAGGGCGGATAAAAAGTTCATAAAGAACGCATAAACCTGTTTCCGTGGCGAGTGAGGAGGTGGAGAAACCGTGAAGAGTTGGACATCAATAATTCGACCAGCGCCGGAGTTACGCGATACCCGGAGCGGGGCGGTTCAGGGATGATGAGGGTGCCCGCTCTACCGGTCGAGAAAAGCGCACGAAGCGGCCCGGAAGCGGAGCAATCGCTTGGCGACCATGGAGAAGATCAGAGCAGAAGATCAGTCCGAAATGTTCGTAGCTACAAAAGCAAGAATGGTCGGGACGGGCAGATTTGAACTGCCGACCCCTCGCACCCCAAGCGGGCTTTGCGCCCGATTGACCACGAATCGTGGAATCAACGGGTTGAGAAGCAGATTCCTCTTTGACCACACTAAGGCTAGTCGTCAATGAAAGGCAAGTGATTTTACAAAATCACCTGCTAATTTTGCTCTGTGGCGACAGGCATTCTCTTTCATCCGTGGGAGCTGATCCACCGTTCGGGTTCCGATTTCACGAACCCCCTTTTAGGCTGAGAGTGAAATGTTTGGCAGTCCTCGTTCGCAGTCCGGCACCCCAACGTGCATCAAGCATCGACCAGAGGCCGCATTGCATCAAAACTGCTAGCAGTCGCGAATCGCCGCATTGATCTTTGAAACTGGTCTTTCTCTGCGGGGAAGGGTAGTCCCCTGTCCCCTTGGGCATAGGTACCACACCCTGTAGCTAGGGAATAGGAAGAGACGGACTAGGAATAAGAATGGGAGGGTGTGCGAGGCAAGACCTCGCCGCCCTTTTTGCTTTTTGGGAAGAAATATTGTGTAACACATCTCGATTTCGGCGGGTCAAATATAGCGAAGAAGAAAAATGGCTTGCTTCGCTGGATGGAGTATCCCTACTGATGAATATTGCTAATCCCAAGAAAGACCCTGTTAAAGGTGACCAAAGGCCGACCTTCTCAACCGAACGGCTTCAACTCGCCATTTACCTGTATGCCGCGCAGCGGATTCCATTCTTGTACTGCCGTGCCGGACAGAACGGCAAAGTTAGCTTCGTTTTTGAGGACCTCGACTCCTCCGGTTCCCAGGCCGAGCTTGAGTTTGACCGAGGTGCCGAAGTTGCAGCATCGGACCTCTTTGCTTCACAGAAATACTTGCGCCGTGCGATGAGCGCGGCGACTAATCGGAGAATCGAAAAACACTATGCAGACACACAATGAAACCTTCCCCACATTACTTGCTCCATCGAAGTCCTATGACCTCGATTTCATTGAGGAATACGTGAAATACGCAGATATCTTCGAGGCACCTCCCGAGGCGCACGAAGCCGTAGCCCTAACCGCTGTTTCTGCCGTGGCAAATGGCAACGTTTGGATACAAAACGGCGGGCAAAGAATCGCACTCGACAACTGGACGTTGCTCCTGTCCGGCAGCGGTGTCGGAAGAAACACGCTCGTCAGTCTCCTTTGGGACGTGCTGCACGAAGCGAGAATTGAGAACCTCTGCCGCAACATCACTTGGGGTAGCAAGCAAGGCTTCTATCAGGACCTCGCCGAGAATCCCCGAGGCTTCTTTGTGTGGGAGGAATTGGCTGCCTGCCTCAAGGCTCTATCGGATGCGCGATTCGGAGAGGCGAAGCAGTGGCTCACGAACTGTTACGACAACTTCCGCAAACCCTCCGACATTCAATACCGAAAGGGAAGTCCACAAAGCACTCCGCCCATCGTTTTCTCTGATGCTCCGAGAGTGAGCATATTGGCAACCAGTTCTGAATCTTGGTTTATCGACAGCCTTTCGCAGGAAGATTCGGCGGGCGGTTTTATTCCGCGATGGTTTTTGATCAAGCTCACCAACCTTGACAGGTCAATTCCGATTCCGCAGCAGCCGAATAAAGAATTAATTCCTGACTTGGCTGACTGCCTCCGGGATGTTGAGCGGCTAACGGGGCCGGTCGACCTTACTCGCGTGCAGGACATTTACAAAGATTGGTACAACGACACTAGAGCACGGTTCCGAGAACAACCGAACGCTGGCATCGCGGAGGCATTTTGGAATCGCCACCGCGTCCACTTGTTGAAGCTGGCCGCAATCTATTCCATGTCGTGCGCCGAGGGTCTGGTCGTCCGGCCCAAGGCTATGGAACAGGCCATCGAATCCGCCCGACGCGCCGAAAAGACGATCTTTGAGCTTCTCCCCACTGGACTGAATCGGGAGGGTGCGGCTGTTGACAAACTCGAACGTCACATACGGTTGGCAGGAATCAATGGTCTGCTGAAGAGCGAGTTTACGAGAGCCTTTCAGGACATGAGGGAGGGCGAGCGGGAATCCCGCCTACGTACTCTGGTCGATTGCAAGACTGTACGGCCATTTCGCCGACCCACCGCCGGACGCCCTGCCGTTGTTCTCGTCCACAAGGACGGCGTGGAAGATCATATTCGTCAATTCCCGGATGACGAACCACAGAACTGAGGCGGCTTTTCGCTTCTTTCATCAGGAGCAAAGCCCCCCGCGCTTGCGCCAAAGGGAAACAGCCGCTGTGACCCGCTGTTGGGGTGAGGAGTAAAAAGAATAATGAAGAAAGAAGAAAGAAGAAAGAAGAAAGAAGAAAGAAGAAAGAAGAAAGAAGAAAGAAGAAAGAAGAAAGAAGAAAGAAGAAAGAAGAAAGAAGAAAGAAGAAAGAAGAAAGAAGAAAGAACTTCCGAATTTCCAGTCGCGTTTCAAGCATGCCAGAAAATCGACTTGCTGCACCCCCTACGAGTTTGCAGCATTCTCAATAGACACATGGGATTAGGCGGAATTTTGCCCCCTTGGGCTGGTTCACGCGATGGAGGCCGTTGGCCAAAATCCCCGGAGGGCAAGAATCGCTCAAAGTATTTGAATCCAAAGCACTTAGTGGGGATCGACCGGGGGAGAGTGAAAACCTACTGTTCGTTAGGACGAACAAAACAAAGGCTCGGCGTTTCCTACGCGCTGCAAATTCAACGGGTCGGCGGATCAATTGCGTGCTATGGCGATATTTCGCCAATCCATCACCTGCGTCCCCGGGAAGCTGTCGATTCGAGCAACGCCTTTTTTGCGGACTCGTAGGCTCGGCCCAGGATCTTGCTCACTTCAGCTGCGGGCAGCAGCGAGCTGAGGTCAGTGGGAGGCGCGCCACGGAGTCACCAGCCTGGTCCGTCGACGATGCCAAAGCCGCCAGACCGATCGGTTCGCCATTCCACCACGGCCCACTGTCTCCGGCCGATTCTCTTCGCCGCATTACTCGCGTCCCACTTCGTTCTGAACAGAGGTGTCACGCAGAGCTCTCTCCCCACGGCTGAAGGATCTGCCGCGGCACCCATGTAAATCGCACAGGAGAAGATGCCACGGGAATTCAGGACATTCACCACCGTCTGGCCAAGGGCCGGCAGTTCGGTCTGTTCTGCGGGTTTTGTCCAAACCAGTCCGTAACCTGTGAACACCAGTTCAATCATGGCACCAGTGACGGCTACGCTGAACGTTTTAAGTGCACCTGTCCAAAGTACAACCTTCGCGCCCGTCTTGACGATGGTCCAGCCCACCCTCGCGCTGATCCTTAGCCCCTCCTTGAGGCCACCTGCGACGAGTGTATCGGCGGCGATCCCACCGACCTCACGGCCACCCGTAACAGCCAACTCCGCCGCTCCTGGGTCCTCGCCCTCCCGCGCCTCCATACACGGCGGATCGACAACATCCCAACCGAACGCGGCGGCGCTTTGACCAGCCACGACACCTTGGTTGAACTCGGCCTCGCAGTCTGCCAGCACGATCAGATTTGGCACCGGGAGCGGGGTGCTGATACCGGTGGGACCGCAAAAGCCGACGCAAAAGCCGGTTTCCCAAGCGTCATAAACCTGAGGCTGAACATACTTGGAGTACGGATTAGAAAACTTCATGATCCAAACCTCTGCATCAATTGGTCGCCTTCTACGTCGAAGTTATAAAGCTTCACGGTCAAGTCATTTGGGCCGTTTATCTTGTGATCGTACTTGCCTCGGCCGGGGGCTCGGGGGTGGTGGCCGGTGGCTTGAGACATATTTCCTCCGTGGTTTTGCCTCACTTGGTGCGACTTCTACATAACGCGATTTGCCTTGCTCTCAGCTGTTGTGCCGCGGGTAGCAGATTGCCGCAAATCGGCGCGGGCATCAAAGGACCCGCTTCTGATACGCGTGTGACCTTATAAATCCTTGGCCTGCAATGAGTCGCAAAAACTTGTGACTCACATTTTTTAGGGTGTGGTAGACTCTCCCGCCAAAGGGGTGAGCACCTTGAGGTATGGAAGCACCGGTCCTGCCTAAGCGCGTTTACCGATTTGGCCTCTTCCAAGTGGATGCGGACCGCGGGAAATTACTGCGCCAGGGTGTGCCCGTCAAACTGCAAGAGCAGCCCCTGCAGGTGCTTTGTCTCTTGTTGGAGCGTCCCGGAGAGATCGTTACCCGAGATGAGCTGCGCCAATCTCTGTGGCCGGAAGGCACCTACGTCGAATTCGATGGCAGCTTGAATGCGGCGCTGAAGCGGCTGCGCTTCGCGCTCGGGGACGATGCCGACAATCCCATCTTCATTGAGACAGTTCCTCGCCGCGGCTACCGCTTCATTGCGCCGGTGGAATGCCAGCAGCCCTCGGAACCTCCGTCAGTCGCGATACCGCCGACCAGGTTAGAGTCTTCGGTTCCGACAGTAGGCGACGATTCTTCGTCGGTGTCGCGGTGGCGATGGTGGATGCTCGCGGGGATGGCTGTTCTGCTGATATTGGTGGGCTGGCGATATGCCGCGAGGCGGTGGCCAAGCCCACCAGCCGCCCGAATAGTAATCGCGGTTCTGCCATTTTCCAATGAAGGAGCTGGACCGGATTTCGATTATCTGCGGTATGCGGTCGCCAATGATCTGGCCACGGATCTGACGTCCGTGCGTTCGGTAACGGTACGCCCATTTGCTTCGACCAGCCGATACGGATCGCAATCCGCTGATCCTGCGGCGGTGGGAAAAGAGTTGCATGTCACGCATGTGGTGGTTGGCGGATTCCTGCTGGATAAACGGAACTTGCGGGTCAACCTTGAATTGGTGGATGTTGCGCGGAACCAGGCTGTTTGGCGGGAGGAGATCTCGGTATCCCCGGAGGAGCTGGTTGCCTTACACGACAAGCTCGCCATGCGCACCGTAAAGGGAATATTACCAGCCGTGAACATCTCCAACGCCTCGGCCGAGGAAATGCCCACGCCAAAGAATGAGCACGCTCTCGATTTGTTCCTGCACAGCCTCACCATTCCTCTCGATCCCGAACCCAATCAGCTTGCGATCAAGAAGTTGGAAGAGTCGGTTTCCCTCGACAGTGGATACGCTCCTGCTTGGGGCGAGCTAGGTTGGCGATATTACGTCGATTTTCACTATGGAAGCGGGAGCGAAGCGGCAGTGGCCAAGTCGCTGCGGGCATACAAGCGTCAGTCTGAACTTGATCCGAATATGCCCCCTGTCTCGACGAACATTCGCGTGGAGCAGGGTGACTTGAATGGCGCCTACGATCAAGCTGCGGAGTTTTTGCGGAGGCGCCCGGATTCGTCCATGGCGCATTTCGGGATGAGTTACGTGTTGCGCTATGCCGGACTTCAGGATCAAGCCGGCAAAGAGTGCGACGCGGCTCTCGCTCTTGATCCTGGATTCAACGGCTTCCGCTCCTGCGCCAATCCGTTCATCCTGCTGGGCGATTACGCACATGCACAGAGGTATATCAGCCTTGACGCCGGATTCGGGGCCCTTATGCGCATGAGGATTGCGATCCATACCGGTAAAGGGACGGCAGCTCTAACGGAGTCCAATACAGCGACGCAGCTCGGCTTTCGGAGCATGAACCGTTTTCAGCCGTTTCTTCGGGCTTGTGTGAACCATGATCCGAAAGTGAACTTCGAAGCTGATCCCGTTGCGGAGCGTGATGCTGAACTGTTGTTTCAGAACGCCGAGTTACTGGGCTGGTGCGGACAAGGAGACGCGGCACTTAGGGAATTGCGAAAGGCGATCAAAGGGGGTCACTGCTCTTATCCCGCCATGGACACCGACTCGCTTTTCGATTCCATCCGCCAGCGCCCCGAATTCGGGGAGTTGCGGCAAGCGGCGATCCAGTGCCAACAAGACTTCGTGACTCACCGCCAACAGGTCGATGCCGCGGCGGTTCGACAATGATGCCGGATGGGCGGGTTGCCCCTGCTCTTCATCTGTTCGCGACCCTTTGGGTTTGTTAGCCTACGACTCTTTTTGGAGCTGTAGGGACCTTGACTCCCCCTCAGCAGTCTGCGCAATTGCGGTCGGATAACGAGCAAACGGGAAGCCACTGTTATGAACAAGCGTGGCTGTTGAAAAACTCGAGGCGCTTCAAGGCACGGATCACGGCAGCTAGCAACTGCTCACGCTCAAAAGGCATAAACAGGTACTCGCACGCACCGTTGCGGAGGCACTCATTAACGAGAGTGTCATCATGGACGGCACTCGCAACAACGACTGGCATGTTCGGGAGAGAATGCGTATTGCCATCTGGTTTGCGGCCCTGAACCCTGATCAACCTGATGTTGAGTGCCGGCCGTTCAATTTTATAAAATTTTCATCGACCCAAGGGTCCGATCCTAGGCCTTTTCAAATTTTCAAAAAATTTCTCCCAGTAGATGGGACCCATAAATCGAAGGCCACCCCCCGAGCGATAAGCTTAAACCTCGGGGAAAGAATTCTATTGTTTTCGCTCCGTCTCCATCCGATGGAGCCCCTCAGCCGAGCAAGCTTAACCTCTGATGGACAGCCTGCAAATCCTCCGTCATTAGGTTCGCGTATCTGCGAGTCATTTCCAACGTCGAATGACCGAGCATCTTCTGGAGGTGGAAGACGCTGCCGCCTTTGCGCAGATAATTGACCGCGAACGTGTGCCGCATTGCGTGGACACTTCGAGCGGGTGGCTCGAACCCCAGCGTTCGGCACAGTTGCTTCACATCGCGGAGAACATTCCTGCGCCCCTGCTTCGTTCCGCCTTTGGTCCCAAACACCAGACCCTCCTTAGCCTCGCTCTTGCGCTGAAAGAGGAACAGCCTTTTCCTCAGTTCGAGCGACATCGGAACGAGTCTGTCTTTCGCACCCTTACCGTGCAGCAGGAGGAGGAGATTGTCAAAGTCAATGTCCTTCCAGTGGAGGCTTAAGGCTTCATCTATCCGGCAGCCTGTGTCAGCGAGAACCGAGATGAGGGCTGAGAGACGATGTCCCGTCAGTTTCTTCGGCCTCCAGTTCAGCAAGAGTTGCAGTTGCGGGGCCGTGAACGTTGGCAGCATGAGCTGGGGCTCCTTCATCTGGGGAATCTTCAGCGATGAGCCAGACCACTTCAGATAGGCATTGATCGACCGAATGGCACTGTTGCAGCCTGTTGCCCTAAGACCCTTCTGGCGCATACGGATGACTGTCTGCTTCAACTCATCTTCGGTGGGGGTCTCGGACGGCAGCCACTTCAGATTGTGCGTGTGCCAAGAGACTGTGGCTGGGGAGACGTTGTGAAGGTACTGGCGCTCACGAATGAACTGCTCGAATTTGGGCAACACGGCTTTCCTCCAAGGCGAGGGGTAATAAAACCCCTGAATTAGAGGAAAATGCTCGTAACTTGTTGATTGGTCGGGACGGGCAGATTTGAACTGCCGACCCCTCGCACCCCAAGCGAGTGCTCTACCAGGCTGAGCCACGTCCCGACTAGGAAGGAATCCGCCGTCAAAACGGCGGATAGGGTTGACTCAAGAATTTTACACTACCCGGCCCAGCCCGTGTAGGGCGTGCACACTTGCACGCCGCTTTTGACTTTGATCTTTATCTTGCCTTGCGCTTCGGTTTGCGCCGGAGCTTCGATGAACCCCGCGATAACGGCGGTAATGGCTTGGGCTCCTCGAAGATCGCGAACTGAATTTTCTTCTCCACCGGATCGATGCGATCGACCAGCACGTGGATCCTTTGCCCCAAGCTATAGGTTTTCCGCGACCGCTGCCCGATAATCTCGCGCGTGCTCTCGTGATACACGTAGCGGTCGTCAACCAGAGTGTTCAACGGCACCAGTCCTTCCACGAACAAATCGGTGAGCTCCACAAAAAATCCAAACTTGGTGACGCTGGTGATCAGCCCGTCGAAGTCGTCGCCCACGCGGTCCTGCATGAACTTAACTTTTTTCCATTCCATCAGATCGCGCTCGGCATCGTCGGCCCGCCGCTCGGCCTGGCTCGACTCTTCCGCAATGTCATGCAATTCGTCAATCGAAATCGGCCCGCCCAGTGGTTCGAGCGCTTCACGGTGCGCAGCGGGATCGCGGCGTTTCGACCACGGTGACGGCTTCTCATCATGCGACTGAGGGTGCCCCATGTCTCGCTGATTTTGCGAGACATGGGGGTTTTGACTTAGCACACTCTTCAATATCCGATGCACAATCAAATCCGGATACCGCCGGATCGGCGACGTGAAATGCGTGTAACTCGTCGCCGCCAGCGCAAAGTGCCCGTGGTTCTCTTCCGCATAGCGCGCCTGCTTCAGCGAGCGCAGCATCAGGTAACTCAAAATTCTCTCTTCTGGCTTCCCCGCGATTTTCCCGGTCAGCTTCTGATACATCCGCGGCGTGATGTGAACTTCTTTCGGAATCTCAATTTCGCGCACCCTCTTTCCGGTGCCATACGACGCGCGCCGGTCGGTCTTCAGTTGCACGCGGTGAATCGGCAACGCGCCCACGCCCAGCGAATATCCAAACGTCGCGGCGATCACTTCGAAGTCGTAAACCCGCTTGGCGTCCGGCTTTTCGTGAATGCGATACAGCGATGCGATGTGTTTCGATTCCAGATACTGCGCCACGCATTCATTCGCCGAGAGCATGAATTCTTCGATCAGGCGATGGGCAATATTCCGCTCCGAGCGCGTAATGCTTTTCATCAATCCAAGTTCGTCGAACTCGATGACCGGCTCCGGCAAATCGAAATCAATCGATCCGCGGCGCTCGCGCTTGCCTTTGAGAATTAAAGCCAAATCGCGCATCAACTCAAACGTTGGCACCAGCGAAGCATAACGTTCGCGCGTAGCCGCGTCGCCTTCAATCACGGCATTCACGGCGGTATACGTCATCCGCTCCGCCGAGCGGATCACGCCCTCGCACAGGTCGTAGCCAACAATCTCGCCGCGATGGTCCATCTCCATCACGCACGAAAGCACCAGCCGCTCCACCTGCGGCCGCAAGCTGCAAATGTCGGTCGAGAGTTCGAGAGGCAGCATGGGCACCGCGCGGTCCGGAAAATAAACGCTGGTCCCGCGCAGCCGCGCTTCCTGGTCGAGCGCCGAGCCCGGCGTCACGTATTGCGCCACATCGGCGATGTGCACCTGCAACTCGAAGTTGCCGTTCGCCAGCATGCGCACCATGACCGCATCGTCAAAATCGCGCGCAGTTTCGCCGTCGATGGTGACGATGGGCAGCGACCGAAAATCGCGCCGCCGCCGCAGCTCCTCTTGCGGAATGACCGTGGAAGTATATTCCGCTTCCTGCAACGTCTCCGCGGGGAAGTGATGCGGTAGGTGAAACTTGCGGATAACGATTTCCACATCCACGCCAAAATCATCTTCGCGCCCCAGAATTTCAATCACGCGTCCGCGCGGATTCTGCGTAACCGTAGGCCAGTCGGTAATCTCCACGTCGACGGCGACGCCCTCAAGATCGTCCCACTCCGTGCGCCGCGCGACCTCGGCGCCGAGCACGCGATCCACCGATTTGGCTTTACCCTGTGCCCCGGGTGCCTGCCCTGAGCGAAGCCGAAGGGTCCTCTGTGGTTGAGAAGTAAGGCCAGCGCCCTCAACCCCAGAGGCTGGATATTCTGCGCCCGCCGGAATCACAATCTCCTGCGTAATCTTGCTGTCGATCGCCTTCACGTAATTGTGCCGGCTGCCGTAGTGAAAAATTCCCACGACCGTGGAGTGCGCCCGCGTCACCGACCGCACAATCCTCCCTTCGGCGCGCCCATCCGGACGCACGTTGCTGATGTCGACCAGCACCCGATCCCCGTGCATGGAATTGCCAATCAGATGCGGCGGCACGAAAATATCGCCGGTGATCCGCGCCTTCATCTGCGGGCTTAGCGCGCTCGCATCGGGAATCACAAACCCGAATCCGTCGCGATGCATGGTGAGCCGCCCCGCCACCAGATCCTTGTCAGCCGAAGCCGCAGGCAGCGCGTAACGGTCGGAGTCGACCAGAATCAGTTGTCCACTGCCGGTAAGTTTGTGCAGAAGAGAATTCAGTTCGCCGCGCCCATCGCCGCGCACTCCCAGTTCGCGCACCAACTGCTTGAATCCCGCCGAGCGCTTCGGCTGCCGGGCGATGTGCTTGAGAATTGTCGAATCAGAAAGCATGGGGAACAGTTCAGCTGTCAGCTCTCAGCTTTCAGCATACCGCACGTGCAGGCCGTCATCCCGATTCGCCTCTGCACTTGTCATCGTGAGCGAAGCGAAGAGCCTGCCCTTCGGCCCGCAAAGAACGCGGGCCTCAGGATGACAAGTGTGAAGGAGCACGTCAGGATTGTTTTCGCGGCGACACCCTCACCACGTATCCCCGCCGCCGCGCGGCGGCCACGCTCCCAGCGCGCGCCGGATCATCGCGATCTGCCCGGTGTGATAGCTGTTATGCGCCACCATTTGCCACAACACGGCCTCGAGTGTCCCCGCAACTTTCCTGTCGCCCTCGTGCACGGTTTCGATCGATCGATCGAGTTCCTGCCGTGACGATTTCGCAAGCGCAGCGAATTCGTCCAACAATCCGGCAAAGCGCCCGCGCAGCCGATCCCACTCCGCCGCGGCTTGCTTGGGATCGCCGGGCAACGCTGCGGCCGGAAAGCTCTCCAGCGAATGCTCCGGATACTTGGGCGTCTCGCCGCGAATGCGCCGCAGTTCGTAATCCATCCAGTAATTCATGTGAAACACCAGCTGTCCCACCGAATGCGGAAATCCCGCAACCTGGCGCGCCGCCAGCTCCGCAGACAAATCCTCCACGCACGCGACAGGGTCCGCGTGCGCGCCCTTGCCATGCAACAGTTCGATGAGTGCGCGTTGCGTCATTTTCGAAGTGCGCGCCAAAAGTTTAGCGTGGCCTAACAACAATTGCTGATTTCTGATTCTTGATTGCTGATTGAAAATCGCGCGCCCATCAGCCGGGTTCTCAATCAGCAATCAGAAATCAACAATCAGCGATTAGGTCTCACCGTCCAAAATACTTCTCCTCCAGAATCCGCCGGTGATGCGCCTCATGCCCCGCGATGGTGTAGGCGATCGCCCGCACCGTGACCTCATTCTTATTCGCCACACCACGCCGCGACCACGCCGCTTCCTCCAGACTCCGCAGCAGCGAGATCGTCGCCCGCCGCACGGCAATGTAATCTTCAATCACCTCGGCAATGGCATGCCGCGCAAACGGACCATTCTTCACATAGTCGTCCTGCTCAAAGCCTTCCATGGGCGTCGCATCACCGCGCGCAATCCGCAGCGCTCGATAAGCGAAAATGCGCTCCGTATCGCAAACATGCCCCAGCACCTGCTTCGCGCTCCATTTTTCCGGAGCATAACGAAAATTGCCCTGCTCCTCGCTGAGCCCTGAAAGCAGCAGCACCATCTCCCGCCGCTGCCGGTCGAGCGTGGCAAGAATGTCGTTCTCCACGATCAACGAAATGTAGCGTTCGTAATAAGGCGCATATTCCCCGGCCTGAGGGCGGTCAATCACAAGGGTAGGCTGGACGGCAACTTCTTCAAGCATGGGAGCAACTCCAGAGTTAGGTTTTCAGCCGCGTCTGTCAGTTCATTGGACGGCCGAAACCGATCTTCGATTAATCTTCGTCCTAGAGCATACTCCCACCCGCGGTGGAAAGTTTCCTTCCACCAGCAAATTTTTCGGGAAGCATTTACACGATTCTCCCAAACCCGCGCGTTTTTAGAGCTCCTCAATTCCCCATCCGGGAAGGGAAAAAGCCGTACCTGATTAGGAACTCCCGTTGAAAATAAAGGACTTTTCCACAGCGCTCATTTTGAGACTCGGAGTACAATCAAGTTTGGTCACGGAAGTGCGGCGAGTGACCCCTAATCCCCAAAAGGAAAGGACTTTTTACCCCATGTGGAAGCCGACGAATCAGCCTCAGACCCCGGGCCGGCCAGCCGAGCCGGAGCGTCCTACTACGTCAACCCCCAGCGCGCCTGCCATGGCGGCCAGTGAGCCCGCCGCTGCTCCGCGGCCTATGACTACCACGACCACCACGGCCGACCAGGCCACCATCGGCAAGTCGCTGGTGATCAAGGGTGAGGTCACCGGCTCCGAGTCCCTTTACATTGACGGACGGGTCGAGGGCTCCATCAATCTGGCCGGCAATCGCGTCACGATCGGGCGCAATGGCGTGGTCGCCGCCAACATCAATGCCCGCGAAATCGTGGTCCTGGGCAAGGTGCGCGGCAACCTCACCGCCAGCGACCGCGTGGATATCCGCAGTGACGGCTCGCTCACCGGCGACGTAGTCGCCGCCCGCATCTCCATTGAAGACGGCGCCTTCTTCAAAGGCGGCATCGACATCCGCAAGGGCGGCACCACCGGTCAGACCGGCCAGCAAAAAGCCAACGGCGAAGACAAGAGCGTTTCTACACCCGAGCCCGCTGCTGTCGGCGCGCGCGCGTAGACAGAGATTCCGCTCGGCGCTACCCAACTTGGGGTGCCCCATTTCTCGCGTCTTTTGCGAGAAGTGGGGCTTTCCGCCAATGCCTCATTCCACCCTCGCCCGCTTTGTCCGCCCATCGCGCCACATTTTTCCTCGCAACGCGCCGCCAAACTCACGCATCCATTCCTTATGTAGAGCATTTATTGTGCAGAGTTATTAACTCGAACGGAGCAAGCGAATGCAAACTTCCCCAGGAAACAAATTCACCGCAAGCCTTCTCGCCATTGCACTTTTCATTTCATGTTCAATCGCAGCCCTGGCCCAGCAACCGGATCAAGCTCCAGCCCCCGGCCAGGCTTCCGATCAGGCTCCGCCGCCTTCTTTTTCGCCCGACCAACTGGACAAGCTCGTCTCCCGTGTCGCGCTCTATCCCGATCCGCTTCTGGCGCAGGTTCTCGCCGCGGCAACTTATTCTGACCAGATTCCCGATGCCGCCAAATGGGCCGACGAGCACCATTACCTCAGCGGCGACGATCTCGCCAAGGCTATCACCGCCGACCAGCTCTCCTACGATCCCAGCGTGCAGGCGCTGCTGCCGTTCCCGTCGGTCCTCGACACCATGGCTTCCGATCTCGACTGGACCCAGAGTCTCGGCAACGCGTTTCTCGCGCAGCGCCAGGACGTAATGGACGCGGTCCAACGCATGCGCCAGAAAGCCAAGGACTACGGTTACCTGAAGAGCAACGATCAAATCGCCGTCGACGCCGAGGGTCCCTACATCGATATCGAGCCGGTAAATCCCGGCTTCATCTGCGTGCCGGCCTACGACCCGCTCGTAGTTTTCTGGCCTCCGCGCCCGGGATTTTTCGTGGGCGGCGCCATCGGTTTTGGCTTCGGCATCAACATCGGCGTGGCCTTCCGTCCCTGGGGATGGGGCTTCGCCCGCTTTGATTGGCGCGGCCACGGAGTCTTCATCAACAATGCGCCCTGGGGGCGAACCTGGGCCAACCGCGGCTTCTACGCGCATCCCTACGCCGGAGTGCACCGCTATGAACCCGCGCGCCGTGCCGAAGGTCACCGCTTGATTGGACGCAGCGAAGAAGAACGCCGCGCTCCGCGCGAAGGCCGCGCGCGTCCAGCGGAGCGCCACCACAGATAGAAGCGGCTTCGGGCTCTTGGCTTCGGGCTTCGGCAAGGCACATGGAAAGATTCGCCGAAGCCTGAAGCCCGAAAGCCGAAGCCCGTCTTGTCGACAGCATTGAAAAAGCGGCCGGGGATTTTCTCCCCGGCCGCTTTTCTTTTCCCCGCTTCCACCAGACTTACTGCACGTTCAGCGTAACGTTCATGGTGTGCGTGGGCGCAGCTGCGCCGGTTCCGGTCGCAGTCACCGTCACCGTGTAGCTGCCAGCTGGTGTGCCCAGGTTAGGTGGCGGTGTGGTGGTGGTGTGTCTGCTGTTGCCGCACGCTGCCAACGCGCCCAGCGTCACCAGAAGCACCACTCCGAGAAGCACGCTGGCCCGTCGACGGCGGCCCTTCGCGCCACTTCCCGAAAGCAGCAGGCCAAACAGGCCCATACCGCTCAGGCTGGCCAGCCAGATCGGTGAGACGGGATTTGCCCCGGGCTTCGCCGGCCGAACCAGGTTCGCTGCCGCTCCCGCTGCCGTTGTGTCAATGGTGAGAGTTGTGGTGAGAGCGGTGTTGCCCAGCGCAACGACCGACGACGGAGTAAACGAGCAGGTCGCTTCCGCCGGCAATGTGCCGCAGCTGAACGTGATAGTTCCGTTGTAGCCGTTTTGCCCCGCCAGATTGAGCACGTAAGTTGCCGGCGAACCGGCAGTCACGGTTGCGGTCGGCGTCCCCGTCCCCATCGTGAAGTTGGGAGCGGTGCCGCTGCCGGCGCCATTCAGCAGCACGCTGAATCCGCCCGATTCGTCATTCCCCACCAGCACATCCACGGCTCCGTCGTTATTCACATCCGCCAGCGCCATGCCCTCTGCATATTCGGTCACCGGAAACTCAACCGGGCCACCCACCGTCCCGTCGCCGTTGCCCAGCATAATGGCCAGCGTGCCAACTTCGCTGTTCACATACACCAGGTCCAGGTTGCCATCTCCGTTCCAGTCGATCATCTGAATATCGTAGGGTTCCGTGTTTACCAAACCAGCATCGAGCCATGAGCTCGCATAGTCCACGCCAGTTTTGAACGTTCCATCTCCGTTCCCCAACGCAATTTCCACGGTTCCGGGATAGTTGATGCCTTCGTACAGCGTGACCGCCATATCCACGTTTCCGTCTTTGTTCAGGTCCCCGAATGCTACAAAGTCCGGTTCTCCGTCCACGTTGTAAAATGTCGGTGCCTGGAAGGTGCCGCTCTTGTCGTTATTCGCCAGCAGAATGCCGATTGCAGGTGGACCGTCGGTGAAGGCTGTCACGGCAAGATCAAGGAAGCCGTCCCCGTTCAAGTCCGCCGTCGTGATGGTCTCCGGAGAATAGCCCGTGATCGGATTGCTTATAGCAGTCGCGAACGTCCCGTCTCCGTTCCCTAGCAGCACTCCTACGGAACCGGTGTCCTCGTTGGCGATGGCCAGGTCGATCACGCCATCATGGTTAAAGTCCCCAGTCACCAAGTTCTGCGGATTCGGCCCCTCCGTCGTGTCGGTGGGATACGCAGCTCCTATACTGAACGTCCCGTCTCCGTTCCCCAGAAAGATCTGGACCACGCCGGCTTCCGAGTCAGTGGCGGCGATATCCAGCTTGCCGTCGCCGTTGAAATCGGCAACCGCCACGTAGCCCATCTGCCCGCTCGCGCCGTAGCTGATTCCCGGATAAAAACTGCCGTCTCCCTTGGCCAGGTACACGGTCACACCCGTGGAACCATAGTTTTGCGACTGCCCCACCACCACGTCTGCGACGCCGTCTCCATTGAAGTCACCTGCGGCTACGCTGTAGGTGTAGCCGTATCCGGAGAAACTGTTGGGCAAATCGTAGCTGGGAGCGGCCCGCAGGCTGCCGTCGCCGTAACCCTGCAAATACACCAGGTTGTATTCATCATCGGACTCCACCACGTCGATCAGCCCGTCGCCGTTGAAGTCGGCCACCAGCGGCTGCGCCCAGGCGAATCCTCCCACGTCATAGCTTAGGGGCTCGACCTTGACCGCTCCGGTTCCATCCCCCAGAAAGACGCTGACATCGGCGCTCCCGGAGTTGACTACGACAATGTCATTCTTGCCGTCGCCGTTCATGTCGCCGATCGTCGCGCTGTCGGGATACTGGTACTGATCACCATTGTTGTTGTAGGAAATGCCGGCCTGGAACGTTCCATCGCCGTTATTCACGTACACTGCCAGCGTGTTGGAGTCGCAGTTGAGGGCTACGATCTCGGGTTTGCTGTCCCCGGTCAGATCTCCGGCCACCAGGTCGCAGCCCTTGAACAAGCCGCCCGGAACGGTCAGCGCAACGGGAAGCCCGAAAGTGCCGCTTCCCAGTCCCAGCGTTACCTGTATCCCCTCGTCGACTGCGCCGGCGAAATCCAGTTTCCCGTCGCCGTTAAAGTCGGCAAAGAACATGTCATCGGGCGCGGGTGCGCTCAGTGGCGCCAGCGTAACCGCCGCCTGGAAAATGCCGGTGCTGCTTCCCAATAACTCGATCACGTTCGCCGGTTCCGCGTCGTCGAAAACCAGCACGTCCAGATTGCCGTCGCCGTTGATATCAGTCAGCACTCCGGCCATCAGGCCGTTCGCGCTGATCGGATAGTTGACGGCCGTGGCGAACGTCCCGTCGCCGTTGCTGAGCAATATGTCCATCGAAGATGACGTGCTGATCGGTCCATTCACCCCAGATAACACGCAATCGCTCGCTCGATGCGCACTAGCTGGCTTCGCAGTGGCTGGCTTGTTGACACCCCCCCCACACAGATCCCCAGGATGAATCATGACGATGTCGTCTTTTCCGTCGCCGTTCACATCCCCCACCAGGATCGGATCGTCCGTGTCGTTGGGCGTGGCGGTCAGCTTCGCCGCCTGAAAGGTTCCATCGCCGTTCCCCAGCAGCACGGAAATGCTGTAAGCCTCGGCGTTCCACACGATTTTCGCGACATCTGTTTTTCCGTCACCGTTGAAATCGCCGGCGACCTGCATCGTATTGTCATCGTCGACGCCGGCCAGCGGAAACCGCGCCCCAGCCACCAGGCTCACGGCGGTAGCGGCGCTCGACGCAGCCGGACGGCTCACGAATCTACCCTTGGCCGCCGGGGTCGTGCCCGTAGTTTTTCCGGCAGTCGCCGGGCGTGCCGCCGCCCCGCCATGGGCCTGCGGCACGGTCTTGCGACTTGCCTTGCTGGTTTGCCGGGAACGGTTCCGCCGGAATTGGTTGGATGGGCTGGGTTGACTGTGGGTGCCGAAGGCGGCCAGAGAAGTCAGGAACAGCGTGGCGAAGACCAAATGCGTTTTCATTCAATCATCCTTTTCGTAAGAGTGTGACCTGCGCCGCCATGGCTGGCCCGTCTGGTTCTCTCTCGAGACCTTCTCCCGTGTCAGCGCGCTAACGGACGCTGCGACGGCGGCTGTGCCCATCATTGAGCAGACGTCCAGTCGAATGTCATAACTGAGGTACATAAAGTTTTTGACTCGGTTTCATTTGCGGGCGAGTTCAGTTTTGGAACCGCCTCAGATGCCCACGAAAACGGAAGTACAAGAATCGAGAAAGAAGAAGAAAAAAACTCCGCCAGCCCCCGCAGAGAGCTGGCCACATACCACTGGGATAAAGCCAACCCTTAGGGCTGCGTCCCCGATCCCATAATCTCCTCACCTTGCCCTTCCGCCACACCGGGATACGCCGTAGCTTTCCGCCGGCGCAAATCCCCCGGTAACTCCGAGCGCAGCAGCCACAGTCCCGCCGCCACCGCCGCCGCCCAAGTCACGGTGATCATCCCCAGCCGCAGCAGATCTGCCACGCGGCTTCCATTCCCGGACGTCGCGAGCGGAACAACCTTCGCCACTTCGAAACTGACAGCCCCCGCAACCGCCGCAGTCACAATCGCCTTGCCCAATTCTCCCCAGCGCATCTCGCCGAGCAGAATCAGCTTGCGATAGTGCAGCAGACAGGCCAGCGCCACCAGGTTCATGCCAATCCCAATATCAGACGCCCACGCCAGCCCAATCACTCCGTACGTGTGAAACAAGAAGGAATAAATCGGCAACGACGCCACCGTGATCACGCTCACCGCCGTCATCGGAGTCAGCGTATCCCCCGCCGCATAAAATGCCCGCGCATAAAGTCCCTGCGCCGACCACAGCACCAGCGAAAGCGAAAACCAGAAAAAATAAACTGCCGTAGTCTCCGCGTCCGAAAAAAGAAATCGCCCGCGCCGGTAGACCAGATCAATCAGCGGCAGCGCCGCCGCCATCATCCACGCCGTAGCCAGAAATGCGGCCGCGGAAATCCGGTACACCGAATCGCTCACCGTCGCAGAAAATTCCTTCAGCCGTTTCTCGTTAAACAGTCGCGCAAAAAAAGGCAATGACGCCTGCCCGGTCGCCTGCCCCAACACCGCAATCGGCACCGAAAACAGTCGCTTCGCATAATTAAGCAGCGAAATCGCGCCCACCACGCCCGAGGCATAGTGCCGCAGAATCCAATCGTCCGCTGTCACCAGCGACACTCCCAGCATCAGCGGAATCGAAAGCCGCACCCATTCCCGAAACGCCGGATTGGTCACGTCAAACGACGGACGATAGCCCGTGCCAATGCGCGCGGCCCCAATCACGCTCGCCAAGAATGGTCCCGCAACGCTCCCGATCAGCGCGCCATACGCCAGCGACGCGATCCCGTAATGCCGCCCGCCCACCACCCCGCCCACAATGATGAACAGGTTGTAAATGAGCGGCCCAAACGCTGGCAGCAGAAACAGCCGGTGCGAAAGTAGAACCGCCGAAACCACTCCACCCACATAAAAGAAAATCTGCGCCGGCAGCAAGATTCGCGTGAGGTGAGCGCAGAGTTCAATCTGGTCCGGCTTGAAATCTTTCACGAACCAGTGCACAAATTCCGGCGCGTAAATCTCCGTCAGGATCGTTCCCGCGACCATCACCGTGGTCATCACCGTGATCACGATGGAAAAAGTCTTCTGCGCGTCGGCATCGCGCTTTTCCGCCAGAAAACGCGTATAGATCGAGATGAATGTAATCGAAGCCGCGCCCCCG